>JACMMK010000128.1 GCA_014379045.1 Burkholderiales bacterium | reverse complement strand
CGACCGCCGGCGAATCGTCGCGGATCGAGCAGGCCCATCGCACAGTCGGCGTCGGTCACGGTCGCATGCGTGCCGCCGCGCGCATAGCACGCCGGGCCCGGCTCCGACCCGGCACTGTCGGGCCCGACCTGGATGCGTTCGAGGTCGTCGACGCGCGCGATCGAGCCGCCCCCCGCACCGATCTCGACCATCTCGATGACCGGGATACGGATCGGCAGCCCGCTCCCCTTCATGAAGCGATACATCCGTCCGAACTCGAAACTGCGCGAGATTTCAGGCTCGTAGTGGTCGATGAAACAGATTTTCGCCGTGGTGCCGCCCATGTCGAAGGACAGCGCACGCTTTGCGCCGACGCTCTCGGCGACGGTGCGCGCAAGGATCGCCCCGCCGGCCGGACCCGACTCGACCAGTCGCACCGGCTCCGCGGCGCCCATCCCCAGCGTGCACAACGCACCGCCGGAGGTCATCAGGAATACCGGGCAATCGATGTGCATCGCCTTCAGCCGCGCGCCGAGGCGGTTGAGGTAACCGGCCATCACCGGCTGGACGTACGCGTTCGCACAGGTCGTCGAGATGCGCTCGTACTCACGGATCTCGGGGCAGACGTCGGAGGACAGCGTGATCCACAGGTCCGGCAGCGCCTTCTGCAGCAGGTCGCGGGTGCGGCGCTCGTGATCCGCATTGACGAAGCTTTGCAGGAAGGCGACCGCTACGCTCTCCACACCCTCGCGCTCGAGCCCGGGCACGAGTGCGTTCACTGCGGCTTCGTCGAGCGGCAGCAGCACGCGTCCCTGCGCGTCGATGCGTTCGGGAACCGGCAGACGCAGATAGCGCGGCACCAATTGCGCCGGCTTGTCCAGAAAGATGTCGTACTGCGCGAAGCGGTGCTCCCAGCCGATCTCGACCAGATCGCGGAAGCCCTGCGTCGTCACCAGCGCCGTCTTCGCCCCCTTGCGTTCGATCAGCGCGTTGGTGGCGAGCGTGGTGCCGAGGATGAACAAACCGAGCGCCGCGGGCTCGAGCGAGGCGCGCGCGAGGATCTCGTCGATCGCGATCACCACGGCTTCTTCCGGCGCGCGCGGGGTCGTCAATACCTTGCCGGTCCAGCGCGTGCCGCGCGCCTCCAGTACGATATCGGTGAAGGTGCCGCCGATGTCGACGGCGAGCCGGGCGCCGGCGACGGCGTGTGTTGCGGGCATCGGTGGGGCTCTCTTTCAACGATGGAGCGCGTCTTCGGAAGGCGCGCGCAGATCAGGGATGCTAATGATGTTCTGCACCGAAGGAAACTGCGCGCGGCGTTTGCGCGTGCGCGGCGTCGCGCGTCGCCCGCCTGGCAGGAACGCGCGGCCGAGCGTTCGGTCGCTTGCGGCAAGGCGCCTATTGCGCGCGCTTTCGGTGCTCGTGTTCTCGACATCGATTCCGGCGGGCTGGGCGCAAGCGCAGGTCGCCTACCCGTCGAAGCCCGCGCGGATGATTCTTTCCTACCCGCCCGGGGGCTCGACCGACGTACTCGGACGGATGATGGCCAAGACCCTGAGCGACACGTGGCCGGTGCCGGTGATCGTCGAGAACCGCCCCGGCGCGGGCGGCAACATCGGTACCACGCTGTGTGTGCGCGCGGCGCCGGACGGTTACACGATGTGTTCGGTATCGCCGGCGCAGTCGGTGGCGTCACGTCTGTCGTCCAACGCCGGCTTCGATTCGCTGAAGGACTTCTCGCACGTCACGCTCGTCACTGAGCTGCCGCTGCTGCTGCTCGTTCACCCGTCTCTTCCGGTGAAGAGCGTTGCCGATCTGGTCGCGCTGGCCAAGCGACGCCCCGGCGCGCTGAATTACGCGTCGAGCGGTGGCGGGGCCACGCCGCAGCTGATGATGGAAATGCTGAAACAACGCGCCGGCCTCGATATCGTGCTGATGACCTACAAAGGCACCGGCGGCGGTCAATTGACCGATCAGCTGGCGGGGCGGGTCGAACTTGCGTTCAATCTGTCCGTTGGACTGATGCCGTATGTGCGCGATGGCCGCCTGCGACCTATCGCAGTCTCGACTGCGCAGCGCCTGCCCGCGCTGCCCAACGTCCCGACGCTGGACGAGTCGGGGCAAAAAGGCGTCGTCGGCAGTTCCTGGCAGGGCATCGCGATGCCGGCGGGCGTTCCGCGCGACATCGTCCACCGCGTCAACGCGGACATGACGCGCGCACTGAGGACGCCCGAAGTACGCGACCGGATCATCGAGATGGGTGGCATCGTCGTCGGCAGCACGCCCGAGGAGTTCGCCGCGTTCTTCCAGGCGGAGTCGGACAAGTGGTTCAAGGTGGCGCGCGCGGCCAATGTCACCCTCGACTGACGGGCAGACGGTGCCGATGTCGTCGCCGAGGATGGTCGAAGTCTGGCGCGGCCCGCTGGTCGAGAGCGCGCATGCGGGGGTCGCTGCGGTCGCCAACGCCCAGGGCGAGATCATTGCCGGGTGGGGCGACACCGCGCTGGTCACGTATCCGCGTTCTGCGCTGAAGCCGGTCCAGGCGATCGCGCTGGTCGAGTCGGGCGCGTATCGGGACGATGGGCTGACCCCGCGACACCTTGCCATCGCCTGTGCTTCGCATCGCGGCGAGCCCGTTCACAGCACGCTGGTCACCGAGTGGCTGGACGTGCTGGGGTTGGATCAGGAAGCGCTCGTCTGCGGTGAGGACCGTCCTGCCGATGAGGCGGCGGCAGCCGCGGCCCTCATCGCGGGCCGTCCCCGCCAGCGAATCTTCCACAATTGTTCGGGCAAGCACTGCGGCTTTCTTGCCGTCGCCCAACACGAGGGCTGGTCGCTGCACGACTACGATCGACTGCAGCACCCCGCGCAGCAGCGCTATCTCGATGCCCTCTCCGAGTTGACCGGCGCCGATGCGAGCGCATTGCCGTTCGGTGTGGACGGGTGTGCGCTGCCGGCGGCTGCGTTGCCGGTCGCCACGATGGCGGTGCTGATGGCGCGGTTCGCCGACGCGCGCGTTGCATCGCCGCGACGCCGTGCGGCGATCGTCGCGATCCAGGAGGCGATGCGCGCGCATCCGCACCTGCTGTCCGGCACCGACCAACCGGCGGTGATGCTTGTCCGTGCGACGCGGGGACGCATCATTATGAAGACGGGCGCGGAAGGCTTCCTATGCGCATTCGTACCGAGGCAGGGATTGGGCCTCGCGTTGAAGATCACCGACGGGGAGGCGCGCGCGCGGGTGCCGGCGCTGCTGGCGCTGCTGTCTGCGCTGGGCCTGCTCGATGCATCCGAGGCGCAGGCCCTGGCGGCGTTGGCAGAACCGCCGGTACTGAACAGCACGGGCGCCGTGGTCGGGCGCATCCGCGCCAACGCGATGGCGTTTTCTGCTCCGCCCGGCCGGCACGACGATTCGGCGCGGGGCGCAGCGCATGAACGCTGAGGGTCCGTACGTCGGACGCGCGGTCGAGCGCCTCGAGGACGCCCGCTTCCTTCGGGGACAGGGTTGTTATGTGGATGACTTGGCGCCCGACGGCGTGTTGCATGCGGTGATCTATCGCAGTGCGATCGCGCACGGTCGCATCCGGTCGATCGCCACCGCCGCGGCGCGGGCGATGCCCGGGGTGCACGCGGTGTTCACGGCAGACGAATTCGGCGCCGCGGTGCCGAGGATTCCGGTCCGTATCGAGGCACGCGGCGAACTCACGCGTTTCGAGCAACCGGTGATTGCCGACCGCAAGGTCCGCTACGTCGGCGAGCCGATCGCCGTGGTGGTTGCGGATACCGCGGCGCTCGCCGAGGATGCGCTGTCCGCCATCTCGGTCGAGATCGATGCGCTGCCGTCCGTCCCGCACGCGCTGGCTTCACAGACCGGGAGCGCGTTGCTGTTCGAGGACGAGGGTACGAATCACGCTTTCACACTGACTGGCTTGCACGGGGATGCAGGTGCCGCGATCGAAGTTGCGGACTTCGTTCGCCGCGAACGCATGCGGGTGCAGCGCCACGCCGCGGTGCCGCTCGAGACGCGCGGCGTGCTCGCGCATTGGGATGCGCAGGCCGGACGGCTGCGCGCGTTCGGCGCGATCAAGGTGCCGTTCGCTACCCGAGCCATCCTCGCGCGCCTGATGGAGCTTCCGGAAGCCTGTGTGGAGGTCATCGAGAACGACGCGGGCGGCGGCTTCGGTGTACGCGGTGAGTTCTATCCGGAAGATTTTCTGGTGCCGTACGCGGCCCGCCTGCTCGGGCGACCGGTGAAGTGGGTCGAGGACCGCAGCGAGCATCTGCTGGCGACCAGCCCGGCGCGCGAGGTCGAGTGCGAGCTGGAGATCGCGTGCCGGCGCGATGGCACGATCCTCGCGCTGCGCGGGATCGCGGTGGCGGACATGGGCGCATACCTGCGCCCCAACGCGATCACCGCGCAGCGCAATCTTGCGCAGATGATCGGTGGCCCGTACCGCGTGCCAAATCTGCACATGGACGTCTCGATGGTGCTCACGACCAAGACGCCGGTTGCGAGCTATCGCGGCCCCGGCCGCTTCGAGTGCGATTTCTTTCGCGAGCGGCTGTTCGATATCGCTGCCGCCGAGCTGGGCCTGGACCGGGTCGCATTTCGCCAGCGCAATCTGCTGTCGACCGCGGAGATCCCGCACGCATTGCCGATCGTGCATCCGCTCGGCACCCGCGGTGAAACCGACAGCGGCGACTATTCGGTGACCTTGCAGCGTTGCCTCGACGAGATCGGCTGGGCGGTCGAGTCACCGCAACAGGGCCGCCGCGCCGATGGCCGACATCATGGCCTCGGCATCGGTTGCTATCTGGAGGGTGGCGGAACCGGGCCGCGCGAGAACGTGCGCCTCGCGATGGCCCCCGACGGTGCGATCACGGTCTACGTCGGATCGTCGTCGGTGGGGCAGGGGATCGAGACGATCTTCGCGCAGATCACCGCCGATGCGTTGGGCGTTCCGATCAACCGGATTCGCGACGTGTTTCACGGGTCGACGACGCTCGTCGCTGAAGGTTGGGGATCGAACGCCTCACGCGCGACGGTGATGGGTGGGTCGGCGCTGCTCGATGCCGCGAGCAATCTGAAAGCGGCGATCCGGCGCGCCGCGGCAGCGCAGTTCGGTTGTGCGCCCGAAGCCGTGGAACTGGGCGACGGGCTGTCGACGGTGTCGGCGGGCGGTCTGCTGCGCACGCTCACCGAGCTGTCGGCCGAAGGCTTCAGCGTCGACGGTACCTTCGCCAGTAATCGGCGCACCTACAGCTACGGCGCGCATGCGGCGCATGTCGCGATCGACGCGCGCACGGGGGCGCTGGAACTGATCGACTATGTGGCCGTCGAGGATGTCGGTCGCATCATCAACCCGATGACCTTGCACGGGCAGGTGCTCGGCGCCATCGTGCAGGGCCTGGGTGCGACCCTACTCGAGCACCTCGTCTACGACGATCAGGCACAACTGATGACCGGGACGCTCGCCGACTATCTGCTGCCGACGGCGATGTCGTTTCCGAACATCCGGGCGGTGTCGCTCGAGCAGTATCCGTCGCCGCATAATCCGCTCGGCGCCAAAGGTGCGGGGGAAGGCGGCATCATTCCCGTGGGCGGGGTGATCGCCAACGCCGTCGCCGCGGCGCTCGCGCCGCTGGGCATCCAGCCGCGCGAATTGCCACTCTCTCCTTCACGCCTCTGGCACATGATCGACGCGTCCCGGCGGCTCGGGCAATGACGAAAGGAGCGCCGATGCGCGCGCACCGCGACGATGTACAGCACACGATCACCAGTGACGGCATCGACATCGCCTACCGCATCGACGATTTCACCGACCCCTGGGCCCGCGCACCGACGGTGGTGATGCTCCATTCGGCTATGAGCAGCATGCGGCGGCTGTACGCGCTGGTGCCGTACTTCGCGCGGACGTATCGGGTGGTGCGGATGGATCTGCGCGGACACGGCTGTTCCGCAGTGCCGCCAGCCGACACGCCGCTTACCCTCGCCCGGCTCACCCAGGATCTGGTCGAGTTGCTCGACCACCTCGGGATCACGACGGCCCATCTGCTCGGTGTTTCGGGCGGCGGTTATCTCGCGCAGCGGCTTGCGATCGAAGACCCTGCGCGCGTATCGAGCCTGCTGCTGTTTGCCTCGCGCCCCGGATTCAAGGACAGCAACGGCGCGGCCTGGATTCCCGAGATGGAACGTCGGGGGTTGCGCACCTTCATCGCCGAGACCCTCGATGAACGCCTGCCGACGGCGCAGCTGAGCCAGCCCCACATCGACTGGTTCCTCGACGAGATTGCACGCAACGACCCGGTGTTCGTCCGGCGCTTCGTGCTGTACATGACGACGCAGTACTGGATGCCGGACCTGGCACGAATCCGTTGCCCGACGCTGATCGTCGCGCCCGCCGGCGACTCGATCGGCAATGCCTCCGCGTACGACGAGATGCAGCGCCTGATCATCGGCAGCGAACGGCTCGACTACGAAAGCGCCAATCACAACATCTGCGACTATCTGCCCGATCGCTGTGCACGCGACGCGATGTCGTTCCTGCAACGTCGCTTCCCGAACGAGGGACGACCCTGAATCATTCGGTCACCACCTTCGCGGCGCGGGCGACCTGATACCACTTGTCCGATTCCGTCTGAAAGAAGGCGGAGAACTCTTCCGGCGTGTTGCCGCCGGCGATGCCACCCAGTTCAAGGATGCGATCACGGATCGCTGGCGTCTTCAGCGCACGATTGGCGTCAGCACTGACCCGGTTGACGATATCGCGTGGCACGCCGGCGGGCATCGACAGTCCCTGCCACGAACTCGCGTCGTACTTCGGAATTCCCGACTCGCTGATCGAGGGCACGTCGGGAAACAGCGGGAAACGTTGCCGGGTCGACACCGCCAGCGCGCGCAGCTTGCCTTCCTTCACGAACGACACGAAGCCGACGGCGGGTGCGAAGGCGACCTCGACGCGTCCGGCGAGCTGGTCGGTCAGCTGGGCGCCCGCGCCCTTGTACGTGACCGACAGGATATCGATGCCCGCCAGCTGCTTGAACAGTTCCGCGGCCAGGTGAGGGCCGGCGCCGCCGCCACTGGAGGCGTAGCTGAGCGCGCCGGGGTTCTTCCTCGCGAGCGTGACGAGCTGCGCGACATTCTTCACCGGCAGCGACGGATGCACGAGCAGCATCATCGGCATCGTGGCGATCAGCGACACATGCGAGAAGTCCTTGAGCGAATCGAAGCCCGCGTTGGCGGACATACGCGATGCGGTGCTCTGAGCGACCGAGACCGTGCACATCGTGTAGCCGTCGGGCGGAGACTTCACGCACAGGGTCGTGCCGATGCTGCCACTCGCGCCCGGGCGATTGTCCGCAATGACGCTTTGGCCCCAGGTCTCCGACAGCGCCTTGCCGATGATCCTGCCGAGCGTGTCGGTGGCTCCCCCGGGCGGATACGCGAGGATCAGACGCACAGGTTTCGCGGGATAGCCTTGCGCGAGCGCGCAGGTCGCGACCGTGGCGATCGGGGCGGCGAGAAGCAGGACGAGAAGGCGGTTCATCGAGAGCACCCGGCGGTGGTTAAGGAAGGTCGATCAGCGCGCCCCGGCCGAGCCTTTCGGCCTGCTGCAAGGCGAATGCGGAAAACGCGATATCGCCGATCGCCATGCCCTGGACGATGGCGATCACGCGATCGTCGGCAGACAGCCGGACGGGCTTCAAGCCCGCGACGACCTCGTACGCGATCGCATCGATGCGGGCGAGAAAGTCTGCGCGCGACAGGTGGCCTTGTCTGATCCAGGCGCCCCCGTCGCCGACTTCGGCGGCGAAATCAGGATCGTCGACGATCAGTCGTCTGCTCTCTAGCATCACGCCATAGTCGACCTCGTTACGCCCGCCCATCGAGCAGACGACCGCGCCCGGCTTGAGCAGACCGGGTGTGACGAGCGGCTCTGCCGCGTCGGTGAGCGTGATCACCAGATCGGCATCCGCGACGGCGCTCGCCCGGTCGGGTGCGGCGTACAACCGGAACGGGTTCTGCGGGGCGTGCGCCGCGACGAAGGCGGCCATGCTTTCGGCGCGCAGCGAACTCACGCGCATCTCCGCGATATCCAGCGTACGCGCGAGCATCGGCACGATCTCGTGGGAAATGTGGCCGGTACCGAACAGTGCCACCACCAGCGGACGCCGCTCGCACAGACGCTCGATCGTCGCGGCGCCGAACGCCGCGGTCCGGATTCGACTGGTCCAGCGCTCGGGAACCAGGCCCGACAGTTCGAGGCCGCCATGACGATAGAGCGCGGTGTAGTTGCAGGCCTGGGTGTCGGTGGCGGAACGCCGTGAGATCAGACGGATCCCGGCAAAGCCGAGATGTCCGACGTTGGCCGCCTTGAACTTGAACCGCCCCGACCCGAATGCCGTGGCATCGAGTGTCATCGCCGAGGGGGTTGAAAGAAAGCTGCGCCCTTCGGCCTGGTCGCGCAACGTGCGCCGGGCGAGGTCGAGCGCCTGGTCGGTATCGATGACCGCGCGGACGTCGTCTTCGCCGAGGATGCGCAGGGCAGGCATGGCACGCTTTATATCATTGCCGGGCCCGCGCGCCGCGGACGCCACAAACTCGCAGAACGAGACCTTCAACGAGAACGGGCAGCCTGGGCTGCCCGTTCGCTACTTGCTGAAACGACGACTACGCTTTGCGGCGGTAGACGCCAAGCATGCCCGCCAATCCGGCAATCAACAGTGCCATCGAGCCAGGTAGAGGAATCTGCGCCACCGCGATGTCGCGCACCGCGAGGCCGCTGCCGATGCCGCCGATGAGCGTCGCCGCGCCGGTCGTCAGATTGATGCTGTACAGGCTCGAGAAGCCCGACGTCCCGTCGGTTAGGGAGGCGAATGCCAGATTGCCGGGGGCGAAAATGTCGAAACCCACCTGGTCACTGGTATTCACGCCCAGTGCGCCGACCGTATTCAATATGCCGTCGTTCGGCGGATCCTGCGTGACCAGAATGTCGAGCGACGAGTCGATGCCGTACAGCAGCGTACCCGGCGGCGGGGTGCGCGGCGACGGACCGATGCTGTTGGTGTAGGCCGAGCCGACGATGTTCGGGTTGGTACCCGCGTTCACATCGGTCCCGGCGAATGCCAGCATGCTGTCGGTAGCGGCCAGCGCGCCGGTGTCCGGGTTCAGGCGCAGGCTCTGGTCGTTGTTGCTGGTCACGCGAATGCGATCGGGTACCGGGTTGAAGTCGAACCCGAACGAGGTTCCGGACAGCGCGAAGGCCCCGGCAGCGCCGACCGGGGTCGCGACCCCGGTGGTCGGATTGAGCGAGTAGATGCGGCTGCCGCTGCCCAGACCGAACAGCGCGCCATTGGCGGGACGCACATCGATGCCGACGATGGAATCGCCCGCGGCAAGGCCGGTGATCGCGAGCGGGGCACTCGTCATGCCTGGCGTGGCGCTGTCGAAGCTGATCAGATTGTTCGGACCGGTGATCCCGTAGAGGGTCAACGCCGACGCCTGCGCGCTCAGCGCCAGCGCAATCGCTCCGGCCAGGAACCGGGTCGTGCCATGCTTAACCATCATCTCAGTCTCCTATGTGTAGTTCGGGATCACTTCGAGTATTCGGGAACCGCCTGGTGCGCGCGCTCAGGGCCTGATATCAGGCGCAAGCATGGATTGTTCGAAACGTTGCGCAGCCCATGCAAGCCTCCGAGCGAACGATGCGAAAGAGGACAGACCCCGCGGAAGCCACTCCCGCAAGTACGGCAGTCGCAGCGCATCGCCGATACGACCGACTCCGCCTGTTGGATGTCCATGCATCGCGGCGCCTCCCGCGACATCGACGACGGAGCGCGCGCGCTCAGGGTCAGGCCCTTACGAGAGGCACGCAGGCAGACGTTCTTCACCGATAGGGCAGCCCTATTTAGTCGATCGAGATGACGGCGTCACCCCCTCGACCGTCACGCTGCACGATGGTGCGCGGGTGCGCGGGGTTGCACCATCGAACGGGGGTGGCTCGACGCGAAGCGTGCGCGCACGGCATTTCGCACCACCATTGCCCGGCTGGCATGACTGCTGCTTCCTCCGGGGGCTGACCCACCCTCCGATCGGAGCTCCGAGTGCCTGCCTTCGACAACCCGTTCGACCCGTCGCTCTCCCTTGCTGCCTGCGAGTGCGGCCATCACGCAACGCAATCGGAGCATGACGCACAGGCGGTCGGGTTCGGCGCGCGCAGCGCGACGGCAGATGCATCGGACGCGCCGCAGACCTGGTTCGACGGCAACGCGGCGACCGAGTCGGCGGGCAATCGGGTGATCGAACAGACGGTCGTGCGGGCGCTCTTCCCTCGCGATGAAGTGCGGCGTCGGTTCCTGCAGGCGGTAGGCGCACGCACGGCGATGAGCGCGATCGCCTCGGTCCTGCCGATCGGCGCGATGCAGGCGATCGCCCAGGACACCAAGCTCGCGCTCGAGAAGAAATCGCTGCAGATCGGCTTCGTCTCGATTACCTGCGCGACGCCGTTGATCATGGCGCATCCGCTGCGCTTCTACGAGCGCGAAGGGCTAAACGTCGAATTGCAGCGCACCGCCGGCTGGGCCCTGGTGCGCGACAAGATGATCAACAAGGAGTTCGACGCCTCGCACATGCTCTCGCCGATGCCCTTGTCGATCTCGCTCGGGCTCGGCTCGGTCGCAACCGGTATCAACGTGGCGACGATCCAGAACATCAACGGGCAGGCGATCACGCTGCACCAGAAGTTCAAGGACCGACGCGATCCGAAGACCTGGAAGGGGATGCGCTTCGCGGTGCCGTTCGAATACTCGATCCACAACTTCCTGCTGCGCTACTACGTCGCCGAAGCGGGACTCGACCCGGACAAGGACATCCAGATCCGCGTGACGCCGCCACCGGAGATGGTGGCGAACCTGCGCGCAGGCAATATCGACGGCTTTCTCGGACCCGAACCGTTCAACCAGCGTGCGGTCTACGACGGCATCGGCTTCATCCATCTGCTTACCCGCGAACTGTGGGACGGACATCCCTGCTGCGCGTTCGGCGTGTCCGACGATTGGATTCGCCAGCATCCGAACACCTTCGCCGCGCTCTATCGCGCGATCCTGAACGCGCATGCGATGGCCCGCGATCCGAAACATCGTCCGTTGATCGCCAACGCGATCGCCCCGGCGCAGTATCTGAACCAGCCCTACGAAGTGATCGAGCAGGTGTTGACCGGCACCTTCGCCGACGGCCTGGGCAACGTGCGCAAGGAGCCGAACCGCGTGGACTTCGACCCGTTCCCGTGGGGCACGATGGCGGTGTGGATCCTCTCCCAGATGAAGCGCTGGGGTTACGTGAAGGGCGACGTCAACTATCGGCAGATCGCCGAAGAAGTGTTCATGATCACCGATGCCCGCAAGGCGATGGGCGAACTGAAGATGACCGCGCCGAAAGACGCCTATCCGCGGATCAAGGTCATGGGTAAGGAGTTCGACCCCACCAAGGGCGTTGACCAGTACATCAACAGCTTCGCGATTCGGCGCACCTGAGTCGCGTGGTTCGTTTCCTGGAAAGCACGGTCCGGTCGCAACAGCTGCGCGCAGCGCTATTGTCGATCGCGATCTTCGCGCTGCTGTTGCTCCTGTATCGCTACGCCACCGCACCGGTCGCGCCCCCGCAGTTCGCCGATCCGGAATACGCACGCCTGATGGGCGGCAAGGGACAGACGACGTCGGGGTTACCCACGCTCGAGCAGATGGGTACCGCGATCCTCAAGCATCTGTCCGATCCGTTCTACGACAATGGCCCGAACGACAAGGGCGTGGGGATCCAGGTCGGGTACTCGATCGCGCGCGTGATGCTCGGCTTCTCGCTCGCCGCGCTGGTGGCGATCCCGCTCGGATTCGCGATCGGCATGTCGCCGTTGCTGTACCGCGCGCTGAATCCGTTCATCCAGATCCTGAAGCCGATCTCGCCGCTGGCCTGGATGCCCCTCGCGCTGTTCACGATCAAGGATTCGACGATCTCGTCAATCTTCGTGATCTTCATCTGTTCGGTCTGGCCGATGTTGCTCAACACCGCGCATGGCGTCGCCTCGGTGCGGCGCGACTGGCTGAACGTGGCGAAAACCCTCGAAGTCGGGCCGGGGCGCACTGCGTTGCGGGTGGTGCTGCCTGCGGCCGCGCCGACGATCCTGACCGGCATGCGGATATCGATGGGTATCGCCTGGCTGGTCATCGTTGCCGCAGAGATGCTGGTCGGCGGCACCGGTATCGGTTACTTCGTGTGGAACGAGTGGAACAACCTGTCGTTGACCAACGTGATCTTCGCGATCCTGATGATCGGCGTCGTCGGGATGCTCCTCGACATGGTGTTCGGACAGTTGACTCGCCTGGTCGACTACCAGGATTGAGCGCCGCGTGAGTGCCTTCCTGACCGTCGAGAACCTGCGCAAGGTGTTTGCCGCGCAGCGCGGGGCGCCACCGCTCACCGTGTTCGATCAAGTCAACTTCACCGTCGGCGAAGGCGAGTTCGTCTGCATCATCGGCCACTCGGGCTGTGGCAAGTCGACGATCCTGAACGTACTGGCGGGCCTCGATCACGCGAGCAGTGGTTACGTGTTCATGGACGGACGTGAAGTGCGCGGCCCGAGCCTCGATCGGGGCGTGGTGTTCCAGGGCCACGCGCTGATGCCGTGGTTGTCGGCGGAGAAGAACGTGGCCTTCGCGGTGCGCTCGCGCTGGCCCGGGTACGACGCGCGGCGGGTGAAGGCGGTGTGCGACCAGTATCTGTCGATGGTGGGTCTGTGCGGGTCCGAGCACAAGCGGCCGGCTGAACTCTCCGGTGGCATGAAGCAGCGCGTCGGCATCGCGCGCGCCTTTGCGATCGAGCCGAAGATGCTGCTGCTCGACGAACCGTTCGGCGCGCTCGATGCGCTTACGCGCGGGGTGATCCAGGACGAACTGCTGAAGATCTGCGCGCAGACCCGCCAGACCGTGTTCATGATCACGCACGACGTCGACGAAGCGATCTTGCTGGCCGACCGGATCCTGCTGATGACGAACGCGCCCGATGCGCGGATCGCCGAGGTGGTCGTCAACACGATGCCGCGTACGCGCAGCCGGCCGACGCTGCACAAGGATCCGCAGTTCTACCGGATCCGCAATCATCTGGTCGACTTCCTGGTGAACCGTTCCAAGACGTTCCGCGACGAGACGCTGGCCGGCTTCGATCCGGCGAGCCCGCCGGTGTTGCGCCCCGGTCTGCACGATCCCGCGCCCGCGATGCCGCAAGGTGGCCCCGCAGGGCTCGACGCGCTCTCGGCGCACGGGCCTTCCCACGCGCCGGACAACCCGGCGCTGTACGCGGCGAAGTGACGCCTCGGCGCGCTACGCGGCGAAGCGACGCATCCGTGACGTAGACGAAGCCACCCCTGACGAAGGAGATGACCGATGAAGCGAGACCTGAACGACGCGATGCTTACCAACCCGCGACCGATGACGCGCGACGATGTCACCGCGCAGATCGTCTCGATCAAGATCCAGAAGGCGCTCAAGTGGGCCGACATCGCGCGCCGCGTCGGCGAGAGCAAGGAATGGGTCACCGCCGCCTGCCTCGGACAGATGACGCTCACGAAGAAGCAGGCCGATACGCTCGGACGCATGCTCGGGTTGTCGAAGGAGGCGATCACGCTCCTGCAAGTCGTGCCGTACAAGGGATCGCTGCCGAGCGCCATACCCACCGACCCCCTGATCTATCGTTGGTACGAGATCGTCAACGTCTACGGTACGACGATCAAGGAGCTGATCCACGAGGAATTCGGCGACGGCATCATGAGCGCGATCGACTTCTCGATGGATATCACGCGCGAGCCCGATCCCAAGGGCGATCGGGTGAAGGTCGTGTTGAGCGGCAAGTTTCTGCCGTACAAGACGTATTGAAGTCCCCGTGCGTCCTCCAAACGCGGCGTGGCCTCAGGCGCGATGGAACGCAAATGCGAAAGCGAGCGCGAGCAGAAGCATCTGCAGGACATTGAGCGCGACGCTGGCGCGGTGCAGGCGTTCGAAGCGGCGTGCGATCGTCGAATCGCTCATCGCCGCGTCGCGCGCCGCGTTAATGGCCGGGAGCAGCGCCTGCCTCGCCACGATGAACGCGAGGCAGACGACGAACGTCAAGGCGGAGGCGATCGGTGCATGCGCTGCGCAAAGCAGCGCCGCGCTGCCGCTCCCGATTACCCCGAACGCGTAGTACCACGGGAACAGCGCACGAATGAAACGTGCGGCGATCTGCGGGTTGAGCCTGATGAACACCAACGGCGTGATGAACGCCGAGAAGAACACCATCGCACCGAGTGTCGCAGCGATGGCGAGTGCGCCCCACGCGACACGGTCGGCCAGCATCGAAAACAGCACGGTCACCGGAATCGAAACGATCGCATCGGTGGCCATGCGTCATTCCCCCGGAATCGACTCACGCGGCGCCGCGTGCCTTGCGCTCGAGCAGATCCCAGCGCTCGGTGGCACCGACGAGCTGGGATTCGAATGTCGCGACCTGTCCTCTGAGCGTGCGGATCTCGTTCGGATCGCCGGCGTAGACCGAAGGATCGGCAAGGCGCTGGTTCAGTCCCGCGAGTTGCGCTTCGATCGCCTCGATCGTCGATGGCATCGCGTCGAGTTCGCGCGACTCCTTGAAGCTCAGCCGCGCGCGCGCCGGTCTGGATGGCGCGTCTGGCGCGACCGATGAACCGGTCGGCTCGACGCCGATGGTGCCGGCGTCCTCGCCCGCCTTACCTGCACGATAGCGTTGCCAATCGCTGTACCCGCCGGCGATCTCGATCAGCTCGCCGGCCCCGGCGAACGCAATCACCTGGGTCGTCACGTTGTCGAGGAACTCGCGATCGTGACTGACCACGAGCACCGTGCCGCGGTACTCCGCGAGCAGGGCTTCGAGCAGGTCGAGGGTCTCGATATCGAGATCGTTCGTCGGCTCGTCGAGCACCAGCAGGTTCGCAGGGCGCGCGAACAGTCGGGCGAGCAGCAGCCGGTTGCGCTCGCCCCCGGACAGCGCCGACACCGGTGAGCGCGCGCGCTGGGGCGGGAACAGGAACTCGGCGAGATACCCGATCACGTGCTGACGCGCGCCCCCGATCTCGACGAAGTCCGAGCCGGGGCTGACCACGTCGGTCAAGCGCGCCAGCGGGTCGAGTTGTGCGCGAAACTGGTCGAAGTAAGCAATCTCGAGCCGTGTGCCAAGCCGTGCGCTACCCGTGTCGACAGCGAGTTCGCCGAGCAGGATGCGCAGCAGCGTGGTCTTGCCCGCGCCATTCGGGCCGATCAGGCCGATCCGATCGCCGCGCACGATGCGCGTCGAGAAATCGCGAATCAACGTGCGTCCGCCGAGCGCGATCGAAACGTGGTCGAGCTCGGCCACCAGTTCGCCCGACGCATCTCCCGAATTCAGACGGAATCCGACCTGGCCGATCCGATCGCGGCGCGCAGCGCGATCCCGACGCAACTGCTCGAGGCGGCGCACGCGCCCCTCGTTGCGCGTGCGCCGCGCTTCGATACCCTTGCGGATCCAGACTTCCTCTTCGGCCAGGCGCTTGTCGAAGCGCGCCTGCGACACCGATTCGTCGGCGAGTTGCTGCGCCTTGCGCGTCTTGTAGTCGCGGAACGATCCGGGATAGCTCGCCAGCTGTCCGCGGTCGAGTTCGATGATGCGCGAGATCACGCGATCGAGGAAACGCCGGTCGTGGCTGACCACGATCACCGCCCCGCGAAACGCGAGCAGCGTGTTCTCGAGCCATTCGATCGCGTCCAGATCGAGATGGTTGGTCGGCTCGTCGAGCAATAACACGTCGGGATCGCCGGCGAGCGCGCGCACCAGGGCAACGCGCTTCCGGCCGCCACCCGAAAGCGCGTCGAACGCGGCCGCGCCGTCGAAGCCGTGCGTGAGCAGCAACGAGCCGATCCGCGCGGGGAGGTCCCAGCCCCGCTCGGCGTCGAGTCGGTCGTGCAGATCGTGCAACCGTGCGGAGTCTGCCGCGCTGGCCGCTTCGGCATCGTTGTGCGCGAGTGCGTGATGTTCGGCGAACACGTCGGCGATCTCGCCGAAGCCGCCTGCGATCACCTGCTCGACGGTGAGGCCCGGCGCGAACACCGGCTCCTGATCGAGCAGGGTGCAGCGCAGGCCGGGGCTGCGCACGACTTCCCCGCTGTCGGCGTCGATCCGCCCTGCGATCAGTTTCAGCAGCGTCGACTTGCCGCTGCCGTTGCGACCGATCAGGCCAACGCGTTCGCCGGCGCGCAGCGTGAACTCGGCCGAGTCGAGCAATAACCCCGCGCCGAATCCGAGGGCGACACGATTCAACCCGATCAGCATCGCGCGCGCTGGCCTGTGAAGCGCACTGCAGTCATTGGGCGCGCAGGCCGATCGTCTTGATAAGCTTTCCGTACAACTCGAAGTCGCGGCGGATACGCTGGTCGAACTGCTCGGGCGTCAGCTGCGGCGTCTCGAAACCCTGCTGGGTCCAGAGCGCGCGCAGATCGGCGCGATCGAGTGTTCGGTTGATCGTGGTGTTCAGGCGCTCGACGACCTCTCGGGAGGCACCGCCAGGTGCGAGCACTCCGTGCCAGCCGACCAGGTCGTAGCCCGGGAGCCCGCTCTCGGCGATCGTCGGCACGTCGGCGAGTGCCGCGATGCGGGTCGCGCCGGTCACGCCGATCGCGCGCAGCTTGCCGGCCAATACCTGCGTGCGCACGGTGCCGTAGCTGTCCCACATCAGGTCGACCCGTCCACTGACCAGATCGGGCATCGCGGCGCTGCCTCCACCCCGGTACGGGACATGGACGAGCTTGACGCCGGCGAGCGAGGCGAACAGTTCACCGGCCAGATGGAAGCCGCTGCCGATGCCAGTGGAGCCGAACGTGAGGTAGCCGGGCTTCGCACGCGCGAGCGCGACGAGTTCGCGCGCGCTCTTCGCGGGAACGGCGGGATGCGCGACGAGCAGGTACGAGAACGCGGTAATCATCGCGACCGGCGCGAAGTCCTTCAGAGGATCGTAAGGCGCCTTCTGCAACTGTGGCGCCGAAGTGAGCGAGGTGCCGGGTGCAGCTAGCAGCACATAACCATCCGGGGTCGACTTCGATACGAGTTCGTTGGCGAGCTGACCCGTCGCACCCGGGCGCGGCTCCACCGAGAAGGTCTGCGCGAACTGTTCGGAAAGTTGCGCGGCGAGAGGCCGGATCGACACGTCGATCGCGCTGCCCGGCGCGAAGCCGTGGACGATGCGAACGGGCTTCAACGGCCAGGCTTGGGCAAACACCGGACCGGCGCGGGGCAGGACCGACCCGAGCATTGCAGCGAGACCTGCGAGTGACAGCGCATGACGCCGCAGGACGCCGGAACGCTTCGAAGGTCGGTAACATCGCATGATCATTCCTATTCTATCGGGTCTGTTCCAGAGGCATCGGTTCCAGGCAGCCGCGTTTGTTCAATAGCCGGCGACGTTTGTTCACACGGACGCCCTTCGATGTCTGGCCGGCGGCGTTTGGCGTCCACCCGACGGTTTTTCATGTCCACGCACGACGCGACAGCGCCCGGAGACTTCATGACATCGCGCATTCCAGCCGATTCTGCCTGCCTGAATCTCGAATCGCGACTGCGTGCGATTCTCGAGCAACCGTTCCCGCGCTTCTCGGACGCCGAAATCGCGCGCCGCCGCGTCGCGCTCGGCGCGCTGATGCACAAGCACGAGGTGGACCAACTGCTGGTCTGCGGCGAACAGCGCGCCGGTACCGGCGTGTCCTGGGTCACCGGGTGGGTCACGACCACCGAGCAGATCGTGGTGGTCGACCCCCGTGAGCGGCCGAAGATGTTCGTCGAGTGGGTGAACCATGCGCCCCTCGCCAAGCAGATCGCGTGGGACTGCGATGTCGAGTGGAGCGAGCACCGCAGCGTCGACAAGGTGATCGCGGAACTCAAGCGACGCGCAGCGCGTCGCATCGGCATCATCGGGGTGTTCAATTTCGGCAAGTATCGCAAGCTCGCGTCGAGCTTTCCCGACATCGTCGACCTGAACGCCGAGTACGGGCGGCTGCGCCTCACCAAGTCGGCGGAGGAGCTCGATTGGCTGCGCATCGGCGCGGCGTTCTGCGATGCGTCGATCGGTGCCTTGCGCGAACAGCTCGCACCCGGGCTGAACGAACGCGAGCTCGGCGACATCGTCGAGCGCGCCTATGTGCCGTTCGGCGGCACGACCTTCCTCCATTACTTCGGTGTCACCGCGATGGCGGACCCCGACTGCTTCGTGCCACGGCAGCATCCAATGAACCGCATCGTGCGCGCCGGCGACTGCGTATTCACCGAGATCACCGGCGCGTTCTGGGATTATGGCGGGCAGGTGCTGCGCACGTTCGCGGTCGGCGCCGAGCCGACTGCGCTGTACCGCGATCTGTTCGACACGGCGGAGGCGGCCTACGATGCGGTGACGCGCGTGATGCGCCCCAGATGCACAATGGCGGAGATCGTCGACGCTACCTCGGTGATCGAGGAGCGGGGCTTCACCATCTGCGATGACCTGGTCCACGGGTTCGGCGGCGGATACTTTCCGCCGATCCTGGGCACGCGCAGCCGTCCCGCCGGGCCGCTTCCCGACTTCGTGCTTGCCGAGAACATGACGATGGTGGTGCAGCCGAACGTGATCGACCGCGCGCGACCGGCCGGTGTGCAGGTCGGCGAGCTGGTGCGCATCACCGCGACCGGTTGCGAAAGTCTGCATCGTTCACCGCGCGGGTTCTTTCGTGTCGGCTGAATCCGCCGCGAGCCCCAGCGCGTGCTGCGGCGCGCGCTGCGTGGCTCTGCGGGTACCCCGCGCTGCGCAGGGGTGACGAGCACGCGGGTAGACGGGCGCGCCTGGATCGCCTCCGGCCTGCTCGCACTGGCCGTCGCCTCGTGGGCCGGCAACTGGGTGATCGGGCGGATGATCCGTTTCGATGCGCCGCCCGCGGGCATCACCTTCCTGCGCTGGGCGATCTCGGCGGTGATACTGCTGGTCTACAGCCGACGGTCGATCGTGCAGCACTGGGCGTTGCTGCGCCGGTCATGGGGTGTCCTGCTCGTCCTGGCGCTGTTGGCGAGCGTCCTGCAGCACTTGCCGGTATACATCGGGCTGCGCACGACGACCGCGACGACTGCATCGCTGCTCAACGCCACCACGCCGGTGTTCATTCTCCTGATCGCGTGGCTGGTGATAGGCGAGAAACTCACTAAGGCGGTGCTCGCCGGGGTGGTCATCGCGCTGAGCGGAGCATTGTGGATCGTCACCCGCGGCCATCCTGAGGCTGTCGCGGGTTGGACCCTGAACGTCGGCGACATGTGGATCCTGCTGGGCACCGTGAGCTTGGCGTTCTACACGATCTGCCTGCGCTGGCGACCGCCGGGATTGCCGGCGGCGACCCTGCTCTGTGCGATATCGACGCTCGGCGCGCTGTGCGCGTTGCCGCTGGCTGCGGCAGAATTCGCGTCGGGTGCGCGCTTCGTGTGGTCATCGCAGCTGCTGGCGGCGGTCGTGTATATCAGTGTCGGCGCGACGGTGCTCGCCTATTTCTGCTGGAACAAGGGCGTTCAGATTCTCGGCGCGAGCCGCGCCGGACCGTTCATGTACCTGATGCCGGTCTACACGCCGTTGATGGGCTGGCTGTGGCTGGATGAAGCAGTCGAGACGTTCCATCTGTTCGGCATCGCGCTGATCTTCGCGGGCATCCTGCTGACGCGATTTACCGCCCATGGCGCGCGTGCGCGCGAATCCGCGCCCGACGCGCCGGCGTGATACGCACCCGCGTCAAAGCGTTCCGACGACCTCCTAGCCGTTCAGCCCTTCGAAGCAGGTACGCACGAGGTACGCGACAGTCTGCTCGTCGTTGTACCGGCCGGTAGTGCGCAGGAACTCGAGCGTCGGATCGCAAGAGCGCGCATAGATCGTATAGAGGATCACTTCGTGGGGCAGGCTGCGGTCGAGCGACCCTTCATTCTGCGCCGCGATCACCAGCAGCTTCAGTTCGGCGTTGAGTTTCATGATCAATCGAACGTAGCTGATGTTGAGCATGAGGCTGCGCTGCAGCGCGACACTGGTCGAAGGCAGGTGCGGCACGGCGCCCTGCAGACGGCGCTCGAGTGCCCAGCGCAGCGTCGCCTTCAGCTTCTCGAGCGGGGTCAGATCGGAGGCTAGACCCGCCAGGATCTCGATCGTCTCGCGGGTCATCCGACACAGCGCGGCGGCGGCAAGGCTCTCCTTCGACGCGAAGTGTTTGTACAGGCTGCCCTTCGCGATGCCGACTTCGGCGGCGACGTCGTCCATCGTCATCAAGTCGAATCCCTTCTTCGCGAGAAGGAGGTTCACGGCGTCGAGAATCGCATCGGCCCGGGCTTCAAACTGCTGTTTCTTAAATGAAAGTCTCATTTGTATGGCGCCCGCTCAGTGCCTGTTGGGCTGGATGCCTCGATCATAGAACTTTATTGTACAAAAAATGACTAATGAGTCACAATTCGACCGTTGCGTTTCTGGCTAGGACAAAAGGCTTCCGCGCAACCGAATCGTTTCCTTAACCGTATCTGAAGAAATGGAGAACATCATGAAATCACTGCGTTCAATCGCCCTCAACCTGAGTGCTGCAATGACCCTGGGTATTGCTGCTGCAACGGCTTCCGCTGCCGATATGGCGAACATGGACATCGTCGACACCGCGGCCAAGAACGGCTCGTTCAAGACGCTTGTCAGCCTGATCAAACAGGCCGGCCTGGTCGACACCCTCAAAGGCAAGGGCCCGTTCACGGTCTTCGCCCCGACCGACGAGGCGTTTGCAAAAGTGCCGAAAGCCACGCTGGATGGGCTGGCTAAAGACAAAGAGAAGTTGGCCGCCGTACTGACCTATCACGTCGTTCCGGGCCGAGTGCTTGCGAAGGATGTAAAGGCGGGCGGCGTCAAGACAGTCAACGGGCAGGACGTGAGGCTCGATACCGCGGGCGGCGTGACCGTCAACGGTGCCAAGGTAATCAGCGCCGATGTGATGGCCAGCAATGGCGTCATTCACGTGATCGACTCCGTCATTCTGCCGAAGTAATCATCAATTAAATGCTCCCTCCCGCACCGATGATCTGCACCTTGGCGCGCCGGCAAGCCGCGCCAGGGAACCGGCGTAATGGCCTGCAGATCACCCCCCCTCATCAATCGGTGCGTTTGCCGCTGCGGATTTCCGCAGCGGTCTTTTCTTACCTGGTTCGATCGCGAGGCTGACAATGATGGACACATGGAAGGGTCTGGAAGTAATGGTGAGCGGTTCGGCTCCGCGTTGCGTTCGCGCCGACCAACGGTCCGTCGAAATAAGTACGATCGAGCCCGCAGCCCTAGCGGGGTTGCGAAAACGCCTGGGTGACAAGCTGATCGTCATCGATGTGCGCAATAGCCCCAAGGAAATGTTGCGCAGCACGTTGCCTGATGCGCGCATCCTGTCGGTCGAAGAACTCGAGGTCAGGTGGCGTCAATTGCCCTCGGACGCGACCATGGTGGTGTATTGCTGGGACGAATGGAGCACGTTGTCGGCGCGCGCAGCCCATCTGCTGTCGTTGCGGGGATTGAAGGTCCTGGAACTGTCGGGTGGGATCAAGCGGTGGCGTTCGCTGGGGATGGAAGAGAGTCCTGTTGCCTCCACGGTCGAGCGGGCGCTTTACCACTGACCGGGCCGCGCGGACATTGGCTGAGTCCGCCGCCGCGTTCAGTTCCGCGTGCGCGCTGGCGCAGCGGCGTCCTGCGCAGGAAACCAGAGCTCGAACTGCTGCAATCGCGAGCGCGTCTCGAAGCCGGGAACGCGGACCAGACGCAGGTCGCTTGAAGTCCATCTACGCACCAGTTCGGCCACCTTGCGCGCACTGTTCTCATCTTCTTCGCGGAAATAGCGTAGCTCGAAATTTCGTGGGCTGACGCTCACCCCCTCGACGCCGGGCGCTTTGTACCCGGCGCCCTGCAATTGTTTCTGCACCGATTGCGCCTCAGCGCGATTCTGTCCGGCAGGAACTTGCAGATAAACCACTGTCGCGGTGGCAGGTGCGCCCGACACCCCTTTCACCAGATTTGGCGCCGCTTGGTATGCCGCGGCGAGCTGGTTCTGGGCGTCCCTGCTTTCGGCGTCCAGGATTCTCACGCGCGAGCGCTCCGCCTCGAAGGCAATCTTCGCGGCGAGGGCGGTCTTTTCGCTTTCGAACGCCGCCCGCTCGGCGCTGATCGCCTTCTGTTGCAGATAGACGAAGTACGAGCCGATAGTGACGACGAGAATGAACAGCGTCGTTGCTCCCATCCAGAAGCGGCGGCGGCGACCCGAATGCGCGATCTCCGCCCGCAGGTGGGCTTCCTCGGCACGCCTGCGCGCGTCCTCCGCTTCTTCATGCTCGACCATCGCCTGACTCGCGTCGATCAGTTTCAGCGCATCGTCCAATACGGGGTGATAGCGCGAGGCCCATGCCTCGTTCGGTTTTTCCTGGCGGCGCCAATCGAGCGCCACCTGCAGCTCAGGATTACGCAGCAGGTTCGCCTGGCCGGCCGCGTTGAGTTCCGCGGTCTTCGCGAGACGTCGTAGCACGCGCGCCGACAGCGCTTCCTCCTCGCCCCATTGGCGCAGACGCGTCCACACCCGCATCAGGCTTTCGTGCGAGATGTCGATCACGGTATCGGCATCGATCGGCTCGCCTGCCGGAGGCATCAGGAATGCACAGCGCGGATCACGAAAGACGTCGATCACCTCGATCAACGTGTCGGCATCGGCCTCGGTGATCGCGCAGAGCGTGTCGAGCCGGGTGGGTCGACGGGTGCCGCGTGCGTCGAGTCGACGGTCGGTGATCGCCCGGAACAGCGCTTCGCACAGCATCTGCGCCCGGATGGTCGGAAGCGCGTCGAAAGCCTCTTCGGCATGCTGGTTCAGTGCCTGGGCGATGGTGCCGATTGCCTCGTAGTGGCGCAGGCTGATTGGCACGGCGGTGCCGGCGTCGCGCTCGCACTCGTCGCGCCACCCGGCCCACGTACGATTCATCGCGTGCTGCAGTTGGGACAACTGATCAGGGTTGTCACCGACGTCGTTGACCAGGCGCGTCAACAGTACCGGGTCGATCTCCGCGCCGCCGACACCGATCGGACCGGAAATCGCGGTGCGACGCTCCTCGCGCGTCATCCTGGGTACGAGATACTGGCCGCGATTGATCGCCTCGGGAAGGCCGAAGAACTGCGCGCAATCGCCGAGAAAGTCGGAGCGCATCGTCAACACGACGAAGATCGGCAGGTTCGGATGTTCCGGCACCTCGAGCAGAAGATTCATGAACGCGGTCGCGTCCTCGCGCACGCGTGCCTCATCGACCCGGCCGGCGCTAGCCAGCGCGCGATAGCGGAACAGCTCTTCGAACTGGTCGACCACGATCAGCAGGTTCGTGTGCGCGGGCAGCCGCGCCTGGGTGAACGCATCGATCAGCCCTAGTTTGCTCACCCGCAACGAGCTTTCGATCAGCTCGGCCTGGCTGAACTCCCCCGTGTCGACCGATGAAAAGAGTACGTTGGGCGCCGCCAGCGCTTCGGCCAGCGACGTCAGCGGTGCCAGGCCCGGTCGCAGGTACGCCATGCGCCACGCGCTGCCGGCGCTGGTCATCAGGCCGCGGTGGAGGGCAGGGCGCAGTCCGCAGTTGACCAGCGACGATTTGCCCGACCCCGACGTGCCCACCACGGCGAGGAAGTGCGTTGCCGCGAGCCTCGTGATCAGCGCATCGGCCTGCGGCTCGCGGCCGAAGTACAGATACTCCTCGTGTTCCTGGAACGGTCGCAACCCCGGAAACGGATTGAACCCGGGCTGATGTCGCGGGTCGCTGGCGCTGCGCAGGCCTTCAGACCCGGTTACCGGCATGAAAGCGCGTCGCCCGATCGCAATGCCGCGATGAACGGCGCGAGGGCTTCGACCGCCAGGCCGCCCGACCCGTCGATCAGATTCGGCTCCTGCAACGAAACCAACAGTTCCTTGTCCGGACTCGCCGGAGCCGAGACGTAAAGATGGACCGGCGGTGCCGAGTGCGACACATGCAAGCCGGCCATCTTCCGAAGCTCGTTCTCCTGGTGATACTTCCAGGCCTCGTCACCCGCTCCATAAAAAAGGATCACCGCATCGCAGGTCGCGAGCCGTTGCTGATTCGCCTCGCGCACGGTGGCGGCGTCGCCGGTGAACACCGGCGTGGTCACCTCCAGGCCGGCACTGCGCAAATGACGAATCAGCGGCACGATGTCGCGTCGATCGCGCTCATCGCACAGCAGGTAGACGGCCTTGTGCGACTCGGTGGCGCCGTTTGCCGGTGCACGTGCGCGCTCGGTCGTCTGCGCGAGTTCAATTCGGGTAAGCGCAGCATGAACCGCGCCTTTTACGCTTTCGATATCTCCGGTGAGCAGGTCTGCACCCAGTTGCGCGCTGGCGTCGGAGAGCAACGTGGCGATGAATGCCCGCTGTGCCGGTTGCTCCCCGGCGGTGCCCGGCGGGATCCAGATCAGCCGTTTCAACCCTCGATCGCGGCTGTGGGCGGCCGCGAGTTCGTTCTGCAGCACGACGAGCGAGCGCTGGCTGGGGCCGTCGGGCACCACCCCGTAACCGTTGCCGATCAGGTGGATCGAGAATGCACACTGCGCCAGACACGACTCCACTGCGCAGACGAACATTTCCTCGTCGAGCGGCAACTGGCGGTCGGGCAGCACGACATAACCGTGGCGCTTCAGACCGGCTTCGATCATCTCGCGCGCGGCGCGCTGATCGCGGCTGACCTGCGCCAGGAAGACGGCCGGCTTGCGCACACCCCGCGGCGCCTGCGTGGTGGCTGCCTCGGTGCGACCGTTCGTCACGACCTCGTCCGCGGTCGCGGTCCTGCGTTCGTCGAGCTGCTCCCATAACTGCGCGATGTCCCACGCGAGCTTGTTCAACTTGCGCAGGAACTCCTGGCGTGAGGCATCGCCGAATACCGGATCGAGATCGCGGGGCGTCTGGTCCTCGTCGAGTGCGAAGAATTCATAACCGAGTACCTGGCCGATCACCGGGGGCAGGCACGCTTCGCTGTCGACCGGGGTCTTGATCACCTTGAACACCCGGCATTTGTTGTCGACGAGCAAGCCGCCGGTTCGCTCCGCCGCCGCGCAGAACTCGCGGATCTCGCGGGTACACCATTCGGACTTCAGGTAGCGCGGCGTCAATACCGAGATCAGCAGTGCCGTGCGCGCGAACTGGTCGACGATCTCCTCGGAAAAGACGTCGTTGCCGGCCAACTTATCGTCGCGCCAGATGTCTGCCTTCTGCCCGATACGCTGGCTGAGCATCGTACCAAGCGTCGCATGAAACCGCGTCACCCACCCCTTCTGTTCCGGGGTGAGAGGTTCATTGTCGATGTGCGCGTAGCTGATGAAAGCGTGACGGTCGAAGCTCATCGAAAGCGTGCGGTGCGGTTCAGGTCTGCCCGTGATGGGGACGAGCGCGGGGTGTCAGCCGACAGATGCAGTGAACAGCATCAGCGAAACATGTTGAAACGCGAGCAAAAGCAGTACCACGGCCCAGAGCGCGAGTATGAAGCGTGCCCAACCTGGGAGCCAGCGCGATGCGCGGATGCGCGGCGCGACATTGTCCGCGATCGCCTGACCACTCGCCGCGGCCGACGCGGAGGGTCGCGCTGTAGAAGGCGCAGAGTCGCTGGATTCGACGGTTGCCATGGGTCTTCGGGCGCGGTAGTTTGCGGAACTCTCAGCGCAGTTATGCGCCTGGACGACACCGATGTCCACGATACAGTCGGGAGAAATTCTCTACGCCCTTGCCAGCGGCTTGCTCGTCTCGCTGCTCGTCACGTGGGCGTTTCTCGGTTTCTATCGGCGTGCGCTCGCCAGGACGATGCGCATGGTGTCGAATGCGCGCGACTTCGACGCCGGGCAGCCGATGGCGCCGCCGCCCCCGGCGCGCGCGTTTGCCACCCACGCGCAAGACGACGTACGGGTCCGGCGAGGGCTCGTGTTCGCGTACGCGGTGGCGTTCGGATTGTCCGCAGCAGTCCTTCATGCCCCGCCGATGTTCGAATTGTGGCGCGAGTCGAGCGACGGGCTGGGCGCGTTGCGGGCGGCGATCTGGTGGTATCCCAACTGGGCCGCCGCGCTGTTCATCATCGCAGCGCTGGTACACGCGGAGCGCCGGCAGACCTGGCTCGGGTTCGCGTTGGTGTGTGCCATCGGCACCGTCCTCGCCGTGGCGGTGCCGGCACTGCTGCGCCTGGCGACCGGACGCGAACTCACCCTCGAACTGCTGCTCAATGCGGGCTATTTTCTCGCGGGCTTCGGTTGGACTGCCGCGGTGCCCGCAGCGCTGGTCTACCTGACCGGGCGCCCGCGCCTGCGCAACGTGCTGCCGCTCGTCCTCGTCATGGTGATGTCGCTGTCGCTGGTGATTGCAATCGTCTATCACGGTTTCATGCTTCTGTTCGCCGGGACCGAGCCGCTCGAATTGACGCCGATACGCCTGTTGGCGATGAACACGGGGCCCGCGTCGATCATTCTTGGCGCGAGCCTGCCGGTCGGCTGGTTCGCGTGGCGCGCAGCCGGGGCACTGGCCGCGCGCTACCGCGCCCGCCGCTTCAGCGACATGCAACTGCTCGCCGATGCCTGGTGGGGCGTCATCGTCGCGTTCGGGCTGACCTCGCTGTGGCGCTACGGTCCATCGACTGCACTGGTGTGCGCGGCAGGGGCGTACGTCGTCTACTTCTTCGGGGTGAGGCTTCTGTTGCGTCGGCTCGATCTGGGACGCCGCGGCGACGGACCCGCGCTGTTGCTGTTGCGGGTGTTCGGGCATCAGCAGCGTACCGAGCGATTGTTCGACGCGGTGGCCGCGCGCTGGCGCTTCACCGGGCCGGTGGCAATGATCGCCGGCGCCGATCTCGCGCTGCGCTCGGTCGATGTCGACGAGGCACTGGCGTTCGCGCACGGCGAGATCGAGTCGAGCTATGTCGCCGACCGCGCAGGGCTTGCCGCCCGGCTGCACGCGTTGCAGCAGGCGCGCGTCGATCCTGATGGGCGTTACCGCATCGAGGAGTTTTTCTGTTTCGACGACACGTGGCGCCCGACACTGCAGGCACTGGTGGCGCGCAGCCGGGTCGTGTTGATGGATCTGCGCGGCTTTACCGCGTCGAATGCCGGTTGCGTATTCGAGCTGCAGCAGCTGGCCGGCGTCGGGCGGGTGGCCGACTGCGTATTCGTTGCCGACGAGAACACCGATCGGGCGCTGGCCGAACGTTCGCTGGCGCGTGCGCCCGACGCGGATGCGAGCGTGCTGTCGTGGATCGATCTGACGCACGAAGATCGCTCGTCCCGCACGCTCCTGCGCAAGCGCCTGCTTCAAGTCGCGCTCGGCGCTGCGCCGCCGGACTCCGGTCGCGCGCACGTTCACGGGCTCAGACGAACGGACGAACGTGCTCGAGGGTGACATGGTGTTCGGCATACGCTTTACCGACCGCTTGAATGTCGGGAATGAACTCGACCGAATCCATCACCTGCACGTTCGCCGCCTGGATCGACGAGAGGCCGAGGGCGTCGAGCCCGGGCTGGGTGACATCGGGATCGTAGCGCACGTAGGTGAACAGCTTCTCGGCCGTCCAGTTAGAGGGAGAACCTTCAGCGAGCGTCATGTCGCCGACCTCGCGATCGATCGACGGGCCGAAACGGCACGCGCCGAGCGTGCGGCAGGCCATGTCCCAACCCGCGGAGGCGGCGTTCATCAGCGCCGAGGGTATCGTCGTCGCGTAATGCAGCAGATTGAGGTCACCGGTGGCCAGGTCGGGCCGCGCCTTGGCCGCGCTGCCGGTGCCGATCGACACGATCAACATCTGGTCGACGCCGGTTTTCCAGTTCACCTGGTAGGGAGCGGCGGTAGCCATCTGGAAGGCGAGGAACGCGGGATTGTTGTAGGTGGTCACGCCGCCATCGACGAAGATGAACGAATACTCTTTGGGCGAACCTTCCCCGAAAAGCACGACTTCGGGCGGAAAGAACGTCGGCGCAGCGGTACTCGCACGCACGAGTTTCCACAGCGGGAGATTGAGGTTGCAGTCACCGCGTTGCGCTGCGTTGTAACGCGCGTGGGGATTGTTCGACACCGGCCACGGCGAGTCGGTGGTGTGATTGCGCATCACCATCATCAGCAGCGTGCGCAGGTTCTCGTCGCCGAGTGAAGCAAAGGGCGGACCTTCGCTGCGTCCGAGTGCACGGTTGAGTTCGACGCGCAGTTTCTGGGCAAGCGGTTCGTCGTTGTAGTTGAAGCGAAGGCGCTTGAACAGCGAAGCCTTGTCGAACATCTGCTTGCCGCTGCCCACGTAGAACGCGCGGATCTCGTCGATCGACATGCCGGCCGAGAGGCAGGTGGCGATGATCGCGCCGGTGCTGGTGCCGCAGCAGAAATCGAAGAAATCCGAAAGAACGAGGGTCGGGTCGCCGCGTGCGACGCGCAGGTCGGCTTCGAGCTTGGCCAGCACTTCGACCGACATCAGGCCGAGAATGCCGCCGCCGTCGCAGGCGAGGATCTTCTTCGGGCCGGGACTTGCAATACGTTCGATCAGGGCTGCGCTCATCGAAGACTCCTTTTCGCGGGGGTTCAGGGATGCAGGGGTGGTCGGCTACGACCGGGATGGCGGGGCGGCAGGACAGCAGGGCAGGCGCGACGCGCACCGGGCGCCGTGCCGGTAGTGCTCGGCGCGCTCACAACGAGCGCACGTCGATCCAGGTCACGCGGCCGGTACGCCGCTTGACCTCGTTGTACATGTGGGCGGTGCCGCCGGGACCATCGCCGCCGATACCGTTCCACAGGCAGACGAAACGCACGCGTTCGACGCCCCACGCGAGCGCGGTGTTCAACGACCAGAGATTGCAGCGTTCATACGCGTTCGCGCCTCGTGGCAGCGGCCCGATCTCTACCGTCATGATTCTCGGCGGGTCGGTCAGTTTCTGCTTGGCCGCGTAGTAGCGTTCGCGCCACGACTCCCCTTCCTGGGCCGGCAACACCGAGCGCTCGATATAATCGGGCTCGGGAAACGGCAACATCATCTGGCAGCGTACGCTGCGCTGCTGACACGCTTCGAGGAACAGCAGATCGCCGCCGGCGGCAGCCTGGCAGAGCGCCAGATCGCCGGGCCCCGCACTTAACTGATCGAGTGCCGAACCGATGCGTGCGGCCGCCCCAGTGGACTTTTCCATCGGAAATCTCGGTATCGGTCGCGTCGGCTGATCGATCATGTGTCCGCTGAACACGAACACCTGGCGGGGCTGGAACGGCGGTGCCGCACGCGCGATCTCGCGCTCGACGATCGACAGCGCGAGCGCCGTTTCCGTCGGTCGGAACTCGAGGTCTCTTAACATCGCAAGCGTCTGCCGGGACGAGTCGAGCGCGAACCAGTCACGGTTGGCGGCGGCGACCGCGGTGCTCCAGGACTCCCGAACGCGCCCCGCGTCGAAGCAGAGCAGGCACATCTCCGCGTAGCTCGCGCGCGACGTGTAGTCGCGCGGACTGCGCTCGAGCGCGCTCAGGCATGACCAGTGCACACCGCCCAGCACCTGTTCGATCAACGCCGGGTCGGCGCGTTCGGTCAGGTGCACATGCAGTGTCGCAAGGGTGAGCCAGGCAACGCCGGCATAGTAGTTCGCGGGTTGCAGGGTGAACGCGGTGCGATAGGGTTCGATCGCGTCGGACAGGCTCGCTTCTTCGGCGGCGGCGGCCGCCCGCAGCGACGCAGTGGTGCTGCCGGCACCCGATCCCGAGGGCGTTGCGCCGCCGCCGGGGTCGGGCTGCTGCCAGCGCTGAATCCAGCTCTCCATTTCGATGCGTCCGAGCAGGGTGCAGATCTCGGGATCGCCCGGGCGCTGGTCACGCAACCTGCGCACCTCTTCGCGCGCCTCTTCGAAGCGTCCGAGCCGGGCGAGGCACAGCGCGCGTTTCAGGCGCGCACTGCGATCCTGATCGTCCAGCGCGAGGGCGGCCTCGAACTGTTCGAGCGCGAAATCGAAGTGCCGCAACTTGATCAGGCAATCGCCCGCCGCGCGCCGCGCTTCGAGTTGCAGGGCCTGCGTCGGTGTTTCCTCGGCCAGGACGAGAATGTCGCCGGCCCGATTCTTCTGACGCGCGACTTCCATCCGGGAGCGCCAGGCCTCGTAGGCGCGGCTGAACTCGTTGTCCTCCGACAGCAGCAGGTCGCGCCACTCGGGTTCGCGCAGGTGATCGAGTAGCGTGTAGACCGGGCTGACTTTGCGCGCGCTGTTCGCATCGATCGTCTCGCGCGCCATCGTCGACAGACGCGCCCGATCCGTCTCGACGGTTGCCGGGTCGGGCCCGCCGTCCTTGACCGAATAGCGCAGTTTACGATCGGTGTAGATATCGAACGGTTGCGTGGGTCGCGGGCCCTGAATCAACACCACGCCGCGTGCGCGCAGCGCATGGCGCACGCCGAGTTCGTACCACACGTTCGGGTTGTCGAGCGTCAGATCGGCGAGCACCAGGTCCGCCACCAGCAGTTCCTGGAACATGTCGGTGCGGATGTCGCCGGCGCGCGTCTCTTCATCGGCGCGGAAGACGACGCAGCCAGCCTGTTCCAGCGCGGGACGGATCAGTTCGCTGAACACCCGGTTGAAATCGATCGGGATGCCGTCGTGGCCGGGCTTGATGCCGAACGGCATCGCGACGAACGCGTGCGGTTTCATCGGCTTCGATCCGCCGGGTGGGTAATGCGGACGGTCAAACGCGCATTGCGTGGCTGGGCCATTTCAGTGACGAGTCAACGCGATCGGGGTGGACCGGCCGTCGCTGCGGCGCAGTTCGCCTGCCAGCGTGCGCGCATCGGTCGACAGACGCAGACTGCCGGTTTCGGGCGCCCGGCGCTCGAACACCAAGGCGAGCGTGAAGTCAAAGCGTCCGGAGGCGATCGTACCGGTTCCGCGTTTCCATATCTCCCTGGACTGGTAATGCGTTTCCTCGATCGTGAAGCGATCGCCCTGCTGCACGATGATCCAGAAACTGCCGGTGGGCAAATCCCAGCGTCCGGTAATGTCAGGGGGGCGTGCGGGTTGCAGGAAGTACACGGCTGCGGCGACGGTGAGCGCCGCACCGGCGGCCAGTGCGAGCAGCGTCGTCCGTCGCCTGGGCGGCGCGGCGGCGTCCGTCGGACCGGTTAGCGCAGTCAAGGTGCGCAGCGAATCGACCAGCCGTTCGAAGTCGTAGTCCCAGCGGCTGTCGGAGAGCTCGAGCGCTTGTTGCCGCGCCAGCGCCTTCAGATTGTCGGGTAGCCGCTTCTCATCGGGCATCTTCGCCCCTTCGACGAGCAGCGGCAACACCGGTTTCGAGAGAGCAAGCGCGGTCGCCGCCTCGATGCGCACGAAATCGTCCGGGCGTTCGAGGAGCGGCCCGCCGTCGGCATGCCGGGCGTCGAGCCAGGTGTCGCCGATCACTACCAGGACCACCTGCGCGTGTTCGATCGCGCCCTCGATCGCCTGGACGAAATCCTTGCCCGGGGCGATCGTCACCACGTCATGAAAAACACTGCCCGGACCGAAGCGCTGTTCGAGCGACGCCGCGAGTCGACCCGCGTACCCGCCGGTGTCGGCGCGACGGTAGCTCAGGAAGATGGCGGGGCCGGGCACGGCGTTCGACCGGGCGATGTCGCGCGTCACCCGACCCGGGTGCGCTCAAGCAGTGCGCGCACCGCCTGCGTCGCGAGCATCGCCCTGTCGATGCTGGCCACGAGTTGTCGATCGTCCTCCGGCTTCAGACTGGTGCGCAGTTCGCGCAGCATCGTCACGCCCTCGTTCAGCGCGGTGAGCGTCTTCTCTGCGCGCGCCAGGCGGATGCTCGCTGCGGCCGTGTGCGCGTCGTCGGTGCCGACTTCGAGCTGCTTGGTCAGCGTCGCCAGTTCGAGATTGCGCGTGACCAGGCTGCGCAGACGTTCGTCAATCGTCTGTTCGAGCATGCCGATGGCAGCGCGGGTCGCGATCGCGTCGAGCGCCTTGATCGCGTCGGTGTTCGGAAACGAATGCTCGACGAACTGCGTCAGCCGTTCGCTCATCGCGAGCCGAGCCGAGGTATCGCTCGCCTTTGCCGCGAGCGCGGCGTCTTCCTGCAACAGCGAGCGCAGCTTGCGCGTCCAGCCCTCGATGCCTTCGATGCGGTCCCAGTCGTCGGTCGCGCTCTGCCGCGTGTCTTGGCTCATTCGATACCTCGCCAGTCGTTAGGGTTCACCGGTGCCGATGGCTGCAGCCCCGCCGGCGCGCTCATCTCAGTTCGTCTTGCCTGGTTCGACCAGGCCGTGTGCGCGCGTCATCGACGTCGTCGTGTCTGAACCGCTCACCGCGTTCGCAGCCTCTGCACGAGTTCGCGCAGTTCGATCACCGATTGCGTGAGCGCCTGCGGATCGAGCGGCGTGCCGTCGCGCACCGAGGCGAGCAGTTGTCGATGGGCCAGCGACCAGTCGGCGAGTGCCTGCCGTGTGCTGGCGGTCAGCTGCAGCGCCGATTGCAGGCGCAGGTTGCCGGCGCGCAGTTCCGTGTTCATCGGTGCCAGACGCGCGAGTACCGCGCGCTCGACGCGCTCGATCTGCAGCAGGCGCTCGACGTTTGCCGATGTGAGCGGCGTCAGTGCATACAGCGCCACGCGCTCCTTGCGCAGCGCGAGCAGATAGCCGGTCTCGTCGGCGAACTGCGAACGCAGCTTCACCTCGCCGATGCGCGTCGCCGCGACGAGTATCACGCGTGCCTCGTCGAGCTGTGCTGCGATCAGTTCGGTGACGCGATCGACCACCGGCTGCATTCGTTCCAGCGATTCATCGAGCGCCCGCGCCGCACGTACAGCGGCGAGCTGCCTGTAGATCTGAGCGCCGAGGTCCAGACCGGCGGCGATCGCCGACGTGGCCGGCAGCACGATGCCGACGCCCGCCACGAGTTCGGCGCCCGCGTCAGCTACGCGGCGCACGCTGTCGCCCCCTTCCCGGCCGGCCCGCACGATGCT
>JACMMK010000127.1 GCA_014379045.1 Burkholderiales bacterium | reverse complement strand
TGGCGAGCGTCTCGGCGTATTCAAGTCCGGCGTCGGAGTCGGCCACGATGCCTCCGCCCGCCCAGAAGTCGACGCGCTCGTCGCGCAGCGTCGCGGTCCGGATCGCAACGTTGAGATCCATCGCGCCGTCGAAGCCCAGATAGCCGATCGCGCCGCAGTACACCCCGCGCCGATGCGGTTCCAGTTCCTCGATGATCTGCATTGCGCTCAGCTTCGGCGCGCCGGTGATCGAGCCTCCGGGGAAGCACGCACGCAGCAGCGCGATCGAATCCTGGCCGGGGCCGAGCTCGCCGGTGATGATGCTGACCAGGTGATGCACGGCGGGAAAACTTTCGAGCGCGAAGAGCTTGGGCACGCGCACGCTGCCGATGCGACAGCAACGTCCCAGATCGTTGCGCAACAGGTCGACGATCATCACGTTCTCGGCGCGGTCCTTCACGCTCGCCAGGAGTTCGGCTGCGGCCTGTGCGTCGGCAGTCGCATCGTCAGCGCGCGCGCGCGTGCCTTTGATGGGGCGGGTCTCGACGCGTCCCTCGCGCACCTGCAGGAAGCGTTCGGGCGATACCGAGAGGACTTCGCCGAAAGGCAGGCGCAGGAACGCGCCGCAGGGTGCAGCCGCACGCTCGCGCAACTGGCGATACAACGCAGTCGCATCGCCGTCGAAGCGCGCGCTGAAACGCTGCGCGAGATTCACCTGGTAGGCCCGGCCGTCGCGTACGTGACGCGCGATGTGCGAGAACGCTTCGCGGTAGCGCGCCTCGCCCATGTTGGATGCAACGTCGTGGATGCGCACAGTCGACGTGTCCGACCCTGTGGCCGCAGCCACCGTATCCGAACCCGGCGCGACCGCAGGCACGCTGCTGAAGCGCTCGCGCAGGCGCGCGACCTGCGCCGGATCGTGCGCGCCGTCGAACACCAGCACGCTTCGACCTGCACGATGGTCGCTCACCGCCGCCCAGCGGTAGATGCCGAGCGCGAGTTCCGGCCAGTGCCGGTCATCGTCGGCGATCACCGGCAGCCGCTCGATCCGCCGCGCGAGATCGTAGCCGAAGTAACCGACGGCGCCGCCGCAGAACGGCAGTGCATCGGACGATCGCGGTGCGTCCAGGCGGGCGCGTGCCAGCTCGCGCCGAAGCAGCGCGAACGGATCGCCCTGAGCGAGATCGAGCGCGGTGCCGCGGCCCGAGGCATCGCTACGCTCGATCTCGGTGATCTGCCCGCGTGTAATCAGCGTCGTGACCGGCTCGGCGACCACGATGTCGAAGCGCGCGAGCGGATGCGAAGGGCTCGAACCACTGTCGAGCAGCATCGCCCATGGCTCGCCCGCCACCGGGGCGAAGAGATCGAGCGCGCTGGCGCGATACGGTACTTCGATCTGCAACGGCGGATTCATCGCGAAGGGTCGCGCATCGACGACAGCCGATGATCGGCGTGATGATGGCGGACAGCCATTATCCGGAATTCTGTCGGCACGCTACCCGGACGACGCACTGACCGACCGTGCGCCGTGCAGCCGGCAAGCATCCGAGCGCGCCCGCAACGTTCGCGGCACAATGGGTGCGTGAACTATCGAGGCCGCTTTGCGCCATCGCCGACCGGGCCGTTGCACTTCGGCTCGCTGGTCGCCGCGCTCGCAAGCTGGCTCGACGCGCGCGCGGTGCGGGGCTCGTGGGTCGTGCGCATCGAGGATCTCGACGCACCCCGCAACGTCCCCGGCGCGGCCGACGCGATCCTGCATACCCTCGAGGCGTTCGGCCTGCGCTGGGACGAGGAGGTCGTGTATCAGAGTGCGCGCATCGACCGGTATCGGAGCGCCCTCGATCGGTTGCGCGCCGAGGGCAGTGCATTCGGATGCGGCTGTACCCGCGCCGAGATCGCATCACGCGCGCTCGAAGGTATCGACGGACCGGTGTATCCGGGCACCTGCCGCAACGGCGTGCCGGCGGGTCGTCGCGCACGTGCCTGGCGGGCCAGGGTCGACGCTCGCGAACTCGCGTTCGATGATCGCGTGCAGGGAAGGATCGCGCAGCACCTGCAGCGCGACCTCGGCGACTTCGTCGTGCTGCGCGCAGACGGCGTGTTCGCCTATCAGCTCGCGGTCGTCGTCGACGACGCGGCGCAGGGCATCACCGACATCGTGCGCGGCGCCGACCTCCTCGATTCGACGCCGCGACAGACATGGCTTCGGCAACGGCTCGCTCTGCCCGAACCGCGCCATGCGCATGTGCCCGCAGCCACCGATCGCGCGGGGCTGAAGCTGTCGAAACAGACGCACGCCGCGCCGGTCGATGCCCGCGATGCCATGGCCTGCTTGCTGCGCGCGCTGGCGTTTCTCGGCCAGCCGGCGCCTGCGCCCGGCGCAGCCGGATCGGTGGGTGACCTGCTCACGCATGCGCGCGAGAATTGGCGCATCGAATCGGTGCCGCGCCTGCGGCGGTACTGGCTGCCCGACGCGACGACGGCTGCGTCGACCTCAGATCGTGCCGCTCGCGCGTAGCGCCGAAATCTCCGCCGCATCGATGCCGATCTCGGCGAGCACCTGTTCGGTATCGGCGCCGACCGGACGCGGCGCGCTGCGGATCGACCCGCGCTCGCCATCGACTGCGAACGGCGCAAGCGGAAGTTGCATCGCTGCGCTCGCCTCGCCGGCGCTCACGGTCACCGTCTGGAACAGCGCGCGGGCGACGAATTGCGGGTGCGCCGTCACCTCAGCCAACGAATTGACACGCCCGCCCGGCACGCCGGCGTCGTTCAGTACCCGTTCCCAGTGCGCTGCCGTCTCCGTCTCGAACACGAGCTGCAACGCGCCACGCAGACTCGCCTTGTTCTCGTTGCGCGCGGCAAGGGTGGCGTAGCGGGCGTCGTCGAGCAGGTGCGCGAGCCCGAGCGCCTGGAACAGATGCACGTATTGATGTTCTTCATTGATCGCGATCGCGAACAGGCCGTCGGCCACGCGATAGGTGGTCGACGCCGGGGCCCGGCTTGCCGCGTCGTTGCCGGGTCGCGCCGGTTGCCGGCCGGTGTTGACGAACGCGGTCAACGCCGAGGCCATCAGCGCGAAGTTCGAATCGAGCATCGCGAGGTCGATGTAGCGGCCGCGCCCGGTGCGGGTGCGCTCGAACAGCGCGCACACCACCGCGAGTGCGGCGTTCATGCCGGTCACGTAGTCGATCGCCGGCGGGCCGACCTTCAGCGGTCCGCTGTCGGCCGTACCGGTCAGGCTCATCAGCCCGGAAACCGCCTGGATCACGCTGTCGTAGGCCGGATGCGCCGCACGGGGGCCGTTGGCGCCATAGGCGGTGATCGCGCAGTAGATCACCCTCGGATTGATTGCCGCGATCTGCGCGTGGCCGATGCCACGGCGCTCGGCCGAGCCGGTGCGCAGATTCTCCACGACGACATCCGCCGCGCCGGCGAGGTTTCGGAAGATCTCCTGACCACGCGGATGATCGAGATCGAGCGTGATGCAGCGCTTGTTCGCCGACTGGGTCGCCCACGCGACCGAGACCCCCGCTGCGGTCAGCGCCGGATCGCCGCCCGACCGCCGGCGAATCGTCTCGCCGCGTCCCGGCGGCTCGATCTTGATCACGTCGGCGCCGAGCAGACCCAGCAGGTAACTGCAGTAAGGTCCGGCGAGCACGCGCGTGAGGTCGATCACCCGCAGGCCGGCGAAAGGCTGGAAGCTGCCCGCGTTCGTTGTCTCTGCCGCGTCCGTCTGATCCATCGTGCCGTCCCCGTTTTGGCAAAACAACGCGCGCGCGTTCAGTCCTCGTGCGGGATCAGGCGCAGGATGAAACCGCCGGATTTCTCGTCGTGGGTCAGTTCGAGCAGCCGCCGCGCCTGCGCCTCTTCGAGCAGTTCGCTGAACGAGCGGAACCCGTAGTACGACTCGTTGAATCCGGGATTGCGCCGCTTCAGCGTCTGCTTGACCATCGAACCCCAGATGCGTTCCTCTTCACCGCGTTCGGCGACCAGCGCCTCGACGGTGGCGAGCACCATCTCGATGCCCTGCTGCGCCTTGTCGCCGAGCTCGAGCGACGCCTTGTAGCCCTCGTCGCTCGACACGGCTGGCAGCGGCTCGCTCAGCGTCGGTTCGCTGACCGGAAACGGATCGGCGCTGCCGGCCGCACCTTCGCCATCCAGGTCCGATCCCGCCATCGTCCCCGCGCCTGCCGCGCCGCTGTCGAGGCCGGCACTCGCGCTCGATACCGACTTCGGTGCCGCGGCTTTCTTGACCGCCTTGCGCGGTGCGCGCCGTCGGGCCGGCGGCTGCTCGCGTACCAGATCGTCGTAGTAGATGAATTCATCGCAGATGTTGATCAGCAGGTCCGAGGTCGACTGCTTGACGCCGACGCCGATCACTGTCTTCGCGTTCTCGCGCAGCTTCGCCACCAGGGGCGAGAAATCCGAGTCCCCGGTCAGCAACACGAAGGTGTCGAGGTGCGCCTTCGTGTAGCAGAGGTCGAGCGCGTCGACGACCATCCGGATGTCGGCCGAGTTCTTGCCCGACATCCGTACATGCGGGATCTCGATCAGCTCGAACGAGGCTTCGTGCATCGACTTCTTGAACTCCTTGTAGCGCTCCCAGTCGCAATACGCCTTGCGCACGACGATGCTGCCTTTCAGCAATAGACGTTCGAGCACCTTGTCGATGTCGAACTTGGCATAGCGCGCATCGCGTACGCCGAGCGCCACGTTCTCGAAATCGCAGAACACGGCCATGTTGATGATTTCGGTCTGGGTCGCCATCGACGCCCGTCCTTCCGTTGATTGCTATGTTGCGGGATCTGCGTCACGCCCGGGTCGCAACGACAGGTAGGTCGCGACCACGCGTCGCGCCAGTTGCGGCGCGACCGGCGTCAGCACGCCGACCGCCATCCAGCTTGCACGCGCGCGGCGATCTGCGCCAGCGCGAGCGCACGATGGCTGACCCGGTTCTTTTGCTCGGCCGGCAACTGCGCGGCGGTGAGCCCGAGGCCAGGCAGCATAAACCAGGGATCGTAGCCGAAGCCGCCTTCGCCCAGCGGCGCACGCGTGACCTCGCCGCGCCAGATGCCCTCGCCGATCAGCGGTTGCGGGTCATCGACGCTGCGCACCAGGACGATCACGCAATAGTAATGCGCGCGCCGGTCGACGATGCCCGCCAGGGCCTCGATCAACCGGGCGTTGTTGCGCGCGTCCGATTTCGGCTCACCGGCATAGCGCGCCGAGTGCACTCCCGGAGCACCAGCGAGCGCATAGACGCAGATGCCCGAATCGTCGGCGAGCGCAGCCAACCCGGTCGCCGCTGCCGCATGCCGCGCCTTCGCGAGCGCATTCTCTATGAACGTCGGATGTGGCTCCGGAGCCTCGTCGACGCCGAGCGCGTCCTGCGGGATCACCTCGAACGCGAGCGGCGCGAGAATCGCATCAATCTCGCGCAGCTTGCCGGCGTTTCGACTCGCGATGACCAGCCGCTCGCGCTGCATCAGCCGGAGCCGCCCGCGGCCAGTGCGCGTTTCTGCAGCGCGACCAGCTCGGCGATGCCGCGCTCGGCAAGCCCCAGCAGCGCATCCATCTCGGCGCGCGAGAATGCCGCGCCCTCGGCCGTGCCCTGCACCTCGATAAACCGGCGGCTTCCGTTCATCACGACGTTCATGTCGGTGTCGCAGCCGGAATCTTCGAGGTAGTCGAGATCGAGCACCGGCGTGCCCTGCCACACGCCGACCGACACCGCCGCGACATGGTCGCGAATCGGCAACGTAGTGATCAGCCCCCGGTCTCGCAACCCCGACAACGCATCGTGAACGGCGACGAAGGCGCCGGTAATGCTGGCCGTGCGCGTGCCCCCGTCGGCCTGGATCACGTCGCAATCGATCTGGATCGTGCGCTCGCCGAGCGCCGACAGGTCGATCGCCGCGCGCAGCGAACGGCCGATCAGGCGCTGGATCTCCTGCGTGCGTCCGGACTGTTTGCCGCGCGCCGCTTCGCGCGCCATCCGCGTATGCGTCGAGCGCGGCAACATGCCGTACTCGGCGGTCATCCAGCCCTGCCCTTTGCCCTTCAGGAATCCGGGCACGCCTTCTTCGATGCTGGCGGTGCAGATGACCTGCGTGTCGCCAGCGCTGATCAGCACCGAGCCTTCGGCGTGGCGGGTGAAATGGCGCTCGATCGTGATCGCGCGCAATGCATCCGGCGCCCGACCGCTCGGCCGAACCGGCGGCTGCGGCGCTGGAAAAGGAGGCGGCGACTCGGGTGCTGCAGGCAGGGAAGTCATCGGGCGGAGACGCGTGCTATCGTCGAAGAAGGCGCGGATTGTCTGCGCTCGTGTGTTCCATTACAAGCCCTGACCGACCCTCCGATGGCAGCGAAGATCAGCAGCATGACCGGTTATGCCGTGGTCACCCGCGAACTGCCGCAGGGGGTGTTCACGTTCGAGTTGCGCGCAGTCAACAACCGCTTCCTCGATCTGCAGTTTCGCATGCCCGAGGAAGTGCGCGCGTTCGAGCCGCCGCTGCGCGAACTGATCGCCTCGAAAGTGGGTCGCGGCAAGGTCGAATGCCGCGTGTCGGTGAACGCAGGCGGCGACGGCGCCGATGCGGCCATGCTCGACGAGGCGGCGCTGGCCCAACTGCTTCACCTCGCAGCGCGGGTACAGGCGCTCGCGCCGTCGGCGAGCGCACTCGGTACCGCCGAGATCCTGCGCTGGCCGGGCGTGCTGACCACCCAGTCGCTTGCCGGCGACGCGTTGCGCGACATGATCGTCGAACTGTGCGGCGAGGCACTGACCCAGTTCAACGCTTCGCGGGAGCGTGAAGGCGAGAAGCTGCGCGGCTTTCTGGTCGAGCGCGCAGACGCGGTCGCCGGCATCATCGCCGACGTCAAACCGAGGATTCCCGCGCTGCTGGCCGCGCAACGCGACAAACTGCTGCAGCGTCTGGCCGACACCGGCATCGCCACCGAACCCGATCGGCTGACCCAGGAACTCGTGATCTATGCCGCGAAGATCGATGTGGAAGAGGAGCTGTCGCGCCTTGCCGCGCATGTCGACGAACTGCGCCGCACGCTCGCGCGCGGCGGACCGGTCGGCAAGCGGCTCGACTTCCTGATGCAGGAGTTCAACCGCGAGTCGAACACGATCGGTTCGAAATCGGTCGACACGCAGACGACGCAGGCGGCGATCGAGTTGAAGGTGCTGATCGAGCAGATGCGCGAGCAGGTGCAGAACATCGAGTAGGTAGTGGTAATGTCCCGTCATCGACGTACCAGCCGCCCCGATGAACGACCGCTGCGCGCACGCACCGCCGACGCGACCGACCCGAGTGAGCCCGCGAGGCCCGCGGCGAGGGACCCGTCACCTGAAAGGTGACGGGATCGACGTAGCCGAGTCGGGCTCTCTCATCGTCCCAGGTGATACTTCGATCCGGGACGTCGGAGAAGGACGATGAGCCCGCGAGGCCCACGGCGAGGGGCCCGTCACCTGAAAGGTGACGGGATCGACGTAGCGAGTCGGGCTCTCTCATCGTCCCAGGTCATACTTCGATCCGGGACGTCGGAGTGAGACGATGAGCGGCAGCCTGTTCGTCGTCAGCGCGCCGTCGGGCGCGGGCAAGACCTCGCTCGTCCATTCGCTGCTCGCCGCCGATCAGGCAGTGCGCAAGTCGGTGTCCTACACCACGCGTGCGCCACGGCCGGGCGAGCATCACGGTCACGACTATCACTTCGTCTCTCTCGCCGAGTTCGCCGACATGGTCGCCGCCGACGACCTGCTCGAACACGCCGAAGTGCACGGCAACTGCTACGGCACTGGGCGCCGCTGGGTCACCGACGCGCTCGCCGCAGGGACCGACATCGTGCTCGAGATCGACTGGCAGGGTGCGCGGCAGGTACGCCGGTTGCAGCCGGGGACGGTCAGCGTGTTCATCCTGCCGCCGTCGATCGACGCGCTCGAGGCACGACTGCGCGGTCGCGGCCAGGACAGCGAGGAAGTGATCGCGCGCCGGGTCGTGGCCGCCCGCGAGGAACTCGCGCATGTCGAAGAATTCGACTATGTTATAGTGAACATGGAATTCGCCACCGCTGCGCGAGAATTGCAGAGCATCGTCATCGCGCACCGCCTGATGCGTCCCGCGCAAGTGCAACGCCACGCGGCGTTGATCGCTGCGCTCAGATGAACCTTCCGGCGCAGGTCAGCCCTGCCCGCTCAGACGGAGAATGACATGGCCCGTATCACCGTGGACGACGCCCTCAAGCAGGTTACCAATCGTTTTGAACTGACCCTTGCCGCGACCTACCGCGCGCGCCAGCTCACCCTCGGCGCGACGCCTCTCGTCGAAGCCAACAAGGACAAGCCGACGGTGATCGCCCTGCGCGAGATCGCTTCGGGCAAGATCGGGCTCGACATTCTGAATCGTCCGCCCGTCTGACCGCTGTGGCGGGCCTTCGTTGCCCGCGCTCGGCAAGGCTCAGGCGGCCCGATCCATGGGCCCCATCGACAACGCCGCTTCGAGGGACGACCTCCGGGCGGCGTTGTGCTTTCTGATAGGCTCGCAGTGGCCATCCACGGTGCGCGCCCGCCCGCACGTTCATCCTCGTAGACTGTCTTGCCGATGGTCGAAGCCGAACTTCTGTTCAAGGACCTGACGTCGTATCTCAAGGCGGACGACGTGTCACGGTTGCAGCGCGCCTACGAGTTCAGCGAAGCCGCGCATCAGGGCCAGTTCCGCAAGAGCGGCGAGCCCTACATCTCGCATCCGCTCGCGGTAGCGAAGATCCTCGCGCAATGGCATCTCGACCCGCAGGCGCTGACCGCGGCGCTGCTGCACGACGTGATGGAGGACACCGACGTCACGAAGGACGAGATCGCGAAGTCTTTCGGCAAGCCGGTGGCCGAACTGGTCGACGGCGTGTCGAAGATCGACGCCATCGAGTTCCAGACGATGGAGGATTTCCAGGCGGAGAACTTCCGCAAGATGCTGCTCGCGATGGCGCGCGACGTGCGCGTGATCCTGATCAAGCTCGCCGATCGCCTGCACAACATGCGCACGATGCAGGTGATGGATCCGGTGCGCAAGAAGCGCATCGCGCGCGAGACGCTCGACATCTACGCGCCGATCGCGAACCGGCTCGGTTTGAACAGCATCTACCAGGAACTCGAGGATCTGTCGTTCCGCTATCTGCACCCGACGCGTTACCGGGTGCTCGCCAAGGCGCTGAAGACCTCGCGCGGCAACCGGCGCGAAGTCGTCGGCAAGGTGCTCGACGCGATTCTCGCCAGACTGAAAGAGCACGGGCTCGAGGCCGCCGTGACCGGACGCGAGAAGCACCTGTACTCGATCTACAACAAGATGATCGAGAAGCAGCTGTCGTTCGCGCAGGTGCAGGACATCTACGGGTTTCGCGTGATCGTCAAGGACGTTCCCGGCTGCTACGTGACCCTCGGCGTGCTCCACGGCCTGTACAAACCGTTCCCCGGCAAGTTCAAGGACTACATCGCGATCGCCAAGGCGAACGGGTATCAGTCGTTGCACACGACGCTGTTCGGGCCGTTCGGGATGCCGCTCGAAGTGCAGATCCGCACGCAGGAGATGCACAAGATCGCCGAGGCCGGCGTCGCCTCGCACTGGCTGTACAAGACCTCCGACGCCGACCTGAACGAACTGCACCAGAAGACGCATCAGTGGCTGCAGAGCCTGCTCGAGCTGCAGTCGACCTCGGGCACCGCGGTGGAATTCCTCGAACACCTGAAGGTCGACCTGTTCCCCGACGAGGTCTACGTATTCACGCCCAAGGGCAAGATCCTGGCGTTGCCGCGCGGCGCGACCGCGGTCGACTTCGCCTACTTCGTCCACACCGGCATCGGCAACCGCGCGATCGCGGTGAAGATCAACGACGAGCTGATGCCGCTTCGCACCGAGCTGAAGAACGGCGACCGCGTCGAGATCATCACCGCGGTGCAGGCGCGGCCTAACCCGGCCTGGCTCAATTTCGTCGCGACCGCGCGCGCACGCTCACAGATTCGGCACTTCCTCAAGACGATGCAGCTCGACGAGTCAGTGCAGCTCGGCGAACGGCTGCTCAGCCAGGCGCTGGCGACCTTGAAGGGTGCGCCGACCGAGATCGACAACGACAGCTGGGACCGCTTGCTGCGCGACTGCGGCGTCAAGACGCGTGCCGAACTTCATGCCGACATCGGGCTCGGCAAGCGCCTCGCCGCGGTGGTCGCAGCGAACCTGCTGCAGGTCTCCGGCGATGCCACGGCCGACCACCGGATGCCCGGCACGATCCTGATCCGCGGTACCGAGGGCATGGCCGCGCAGCTCGCGCGTTGCTGCAATCCGATTCCCGGGGACCCCGTTATCGGGCTGGTCAGCAAAGGTCAGGGCATTGTCATCCACACGCAGGACTGTCCGGTGATCCGCAAGAACCGGCACGACTCCGACAGATGGGTCGACGTGCAGTGGGACGACAAGACGCGGCGCAGCTTCCTCGTGAGCATTCGCCTGTCGGTCGCGAACGAGCGCGGGGTACTCGCGCGGGTCGCCGGTGCGATCGCCGAGGCCGGGTCGAACATCGATAACGTGAACGTCGAGCAACCCGATTCGAGCGCGTACTCGACGATGAACTTCACGATCCAGGTCACCAATCGCTTCCATCTCGCACAGATCATGAAGCGGCTGCGCCTGATTCCGGAAGTGGTGCGCATCACGCGCGTCAAGGGGCAGCCGAAAGAGCGTGACTGAACCGGCGTCGGGTGCGCGGGGTGCCGGCGTCACGCGCCACCCGTTCGACGCGGTGCTCGCGTGGTACTTCGTCCTCGTCTGGGGGTCGGGCTATCTGGCGACGCGAATGGGCGTGATGCACGCGCCGCCGTTCACCTTCCTCTCGCTGCGCTTCGGTATCGCTGCGCTGTTCATGTTGCTGATCGTCGCGTGGGTGCGACCGGCCTGGCCGGTGCGTGACCTCGACGCAGCCGCGCGCCGCACGCTGCTGGGACATCTGGTCGTGGCCGGCCTGCTGATGCATGCGATCAATCTGTCGGGGAGCCACTATGGCCAGTTTCTCGGGCTGTCTGCAGGCACCTCGGCGCTGCTGCTCGCTGCCCAACCGCTGCTCACCGCGGCGCTTGCAGGCCGCTGGCTCGGACAACCGGCGGGCCCCGGGCAGTGGCTGGGCGTGTGCATCGGCTTCGGTGGCGTCGCGATGGTGGTCGCGCACAAGATCGATCTGGCCGAGATGAATGCGGCCAATCTCGCCGCCGTGAGCAGCGCGCTGATCGCGATCACGGTCGGCACGCTGTATCAACGACGTTTCTGCGCGCAGGTCGACCTGCGCCTGGCGTTGCTGGTGCAGTTGCTCGCATCGTGGGCGGTGGTGACGCCGCTTGCGTTCGCGGTCGAAGGATTTCACGTCGCCTGGTCACCCGAACTCGTCGCCGCGCTCGCCTTCCTGATCGTGTTCGCCTCGATCCTCGCCAACGTCGCCCTGCACACGCTGATGCGCCACGGCGAGGCGACGCGGGTAACAAGCCTGATGTACCTGACCCCGCTGATCGCAGTCGCACTCGAACGCTGGCTGTTCGGCGTGGTCCCGACACTGCTGACCCTCGCCGGGGGCGCAGTCACCTGCGTCGGCGTTGCCCTCACTGCCTGGCGGGCACCGAGGCCCGCACCGGCCACGGCGACCCCGGGGACCTGACCGGTTGGACGAACTCTCTTCGTTCCAGCTCGGCTGGGCAGCGCTGATCTTCACCGTCGGGTTTGCCATCCGCAATCTGGCCGGCTTCGGCGCCATTCTGTTGCCGGCGCTCGCGCTGTTCCTGCCGCTCGCCAAGGTCGTGCCGGTGGTCACGCTGATCGCGGTCATCTCGTCGATCGGCATTGCGGTCCGTCATCGGCGCCAGATCGTCTGGCGCGACCTCGCGCCACTGGTACCCTGGACCCTGCTCGGCGTGGCGCTCGGCCTCGCTCTGTTCGACCGTCTGTCCGACGACACGCTGGTGATGGCGCTCGGCGTGTTCGTGGCGGCGTTCGGTCTTTACTCGCTATGGCAAGGCGAGCAGCCGCCGCGGGAACGGCGCGCGCCCCGGTGGCTGATCGTGCCACCGCTCGCGACCTTCGCCGCGGTCATCGGCACCACGTTCGGCGGCCTTGCCGGACCCGTCTACGGCGTCTACCTGGAATGGCTAAAGCTCGACAAGGGCGCCTTCCGCGCATCGATGTCGGCGCTTCTGGTCGCGCTCGGGACGCTGCGCGGAATAGGCTATCTGTCGCTGGGTTTTTTCGACCAGGGCACGTTGCAACTGGCAGCCCTTGCGCTGCCCTGCTCGATCGTCGGGCTCGTGATCGGCGCGAAACTCCACGCGCGCGCATCGCCGAGAGGATTCCGACGCGTGGTTGCCGTGCTGCTGACGGTGTCAGGACTCGCCCTTCTGCTGCGCTGAAGAAAATTGAAGGGGACGCTCGCGACGGTTGCCGTAGGTGCCTTTCGTTCACTGCGCGCACCGGTCGTGGCAGCCGGGTCCTTCGGAAGTTCGACGCCCGATCCGCGCTTCGGCGGGACGTTCAGAACAGATACATCAGCGACAACGACCACAATCCGGCGCGCGCGCGCCCGACCGGCAACGGCGACTCACCGACCTCGTTGTAGTGTTCGTACTCGGCGCGCAGGGCCAGGCCACGCGGCAACTGGTATTGCAGCCCCGCACCGATCACCGACGTCGCACGATAATCGCGTTCGGACACATCGGCACGACCGACGACCGCCGGGAAGCCCGATGTGTTCTCACGCACGCGGGCGTAGCCGAAGCCGAGTTTGCCGAACGCGGAGAAACCGGTGTTACCGAACGCAAATGAACCGACGCCCGCCACCTTCACCGCATCAACCCGATAGTCGAGGTTCGCCGTGCCGCCAGCGTTCACATACGAGACGCGGCTCTTGCCGAGGTTGTCGTAGCCTCCTTCGATGGCAAGCCAAGGCAGCACACGGTAGCCCGCGAAGAACTTGAAGGCGGTATCGTTCTCGTCGAACGAAGTCGACGTTCCTGCGGGCCCGATGGCGAAGTCACCGGTCTTGAATCCCAGGCGCGATTGACCGACGCCGAAGCCGGTGTACCAGCCTGCGCCGCTCGCAGCAGCCGGTGCCTGCGCAAACGCGGCAGTCGCCGAAAAAGAGATCGCGACCGCGACCAGCGCCATCCTCGACACAACGAGAAAGCGGGTTCCCGATTGAATCCACATCGCGAAACTCCAGGTTCTTCAGGGCTTTGACTCAAGTATAGCAACGGCTTTGTCAGAACCCAAGAAATGATCCCGTTGCGCGCTGCGCGGGGTCCGGCAACTTGCAGATACGCAACACGCGCGCTCCCCGACGGTCAAGGTTGCGGTGATTGCGCCGCTAGCCACGTATGGCCATCCAATCCGTCACTCCCATCGTGCCCGTTCGTACCCGTGCCCGCGCGCCCAAGGGCTTCTCGCTGGTCGAACTGGTCACCGTGATCGTGATCCTCGGTGTGATCGCGGCAGTGGCGGTGCCGCGCTTTGTCGGCCTCAGCGCAGACTCGGAGCGCGCGGCCGTCCAGGCGCTGGTGGGCGCCGTGCAAACCTCGCAACAGACTTCGTTCGCCATGATGCTGGTCAAGTCGCGTGGCAACCCCTATCTGAACTCGCCGGGCGATCTGCGCATCATCGATTTCGTTCAGTGCGACAGTGCCCCGCTGCGCATGCCGGACAGGAGCCCTTTCCCGACCCAGCAACTGGCGCTGGCGGAGGTGCGTCGCACGCTTTTCCTCAATCCCAACCAGGGGCCGGTGTGCTTGAGCGGTCCCAACCAGATCCGCTTTACGACGAAAAGCGGGCGCATCGTCACCATTTCCAACGGTGTCAGCACGACCACCTGGTCGGCGAGTCCGCCGTATTGAACGACATCGCACCGCGCCCGGCCGCGACGCTCTGGGCGATCGGCGGAAGTTGCCTCGCGCTGGCGCTGGGCATCCGCGTGTCGGACCATCTACGCATCGTCGCCAAGGGGTTCATCGATCCGTTGTTCCACAGCACGTCCGACGGGGCGACGCTGTTCCTGCTCTGCGGCAGCGCGACGATGGCGTGCGTGCTTGCATCCGTGGCCTCGCGCGCGCCGGGAGCCTTGCCATTACGACAGACGCGTCGGTGGTCGCTCGACGGGTACGGCGCAGGCTTTCTGCTGCTGGGCGCGCTGGCTTTCGCGCACGGGATAGGCTTCATCGCGCTCCTCGAGTACCAGGACATGCTCGATCTACCGTGGCAGTTGTCCGGTTACCACTGGTCGGGCGAGGTGAATACGTACAACACGCTGCTGCACAGTCACGTCGGGAAGACAGCGCTGTCCACCCTCGCGCAGCCATTGCAATGGCTCGGGGGGCTGCGCGGCACCGGCATCCCGAACGCCCCCGTCAACGTCGGCGCCTACGACACCGGCGCGGTGCTGATCCCGCACGTGGCCACCGTCGAAAGGTGGGCGATCGCGCTGCTGTTCAGCCTCGGCTGTGTGTTCGCGCTCGTTGCCCTGCCCTCGATCGCGGACCGATATCGCTGGCATCCGGTCGCGCTGGCGCTGTACGGATTCGCCGCGATGAACTGCCTGAAGACGGTGGTCGACGGCGGGCTGCTCACCTACCGGTTGCCGCCTTCTGCGCTGGTGCTGACGCTGCTCGTCACGGCCCGCGACCGCGAAGATCTGGTGCTGCTGGCGCGACGTTACGGCCTCGCCGCACTGTGCGCACTCGTCGCCTACGTCGCGGCGTGGGCAGCGATCTCGCAGGACGGTCTGGGCGCGGCTTTCTCCGGCTTCCTCGGCGTGTCCCTGCTGTACGCGTTCGGATTGCTCTGCTGGGCATTCCGCAACGAGGTGCGCGCGGCGGTACGGTGGACCGCGCTTGCCGTCACCGCAGGCTACCTCGGCCTCGGGTATCTGCAGGATGCGTCGTCGGGCATCGGACTGCTGCTGCGCGCCCTGCCAGACGACGCACGCGTCGTCGTGATCGACCCGGTCGAGCGCGGCGCCCACGATGCGAGCGCCGCCGTGCGTGGCCAGACGCCGCTGGCGATCTACCGCCGCTTCGGCGACGATCCGATGAAGCCTAAGCGCGTGCTGATCGATCCGCGCCCGGTGCCGTTGCAGACGCGCGGCGCGACGGCGCCGGAACGCGATTTCGCGTTCGCGCTGCGCGTGATCGAAGGCGGCGGCGAACCTGCGCGTGACCGACCCGATGCGCCGGGACCCCCTGCCGCCCTCGATGCGAAGCCGACCCCGTCGATCTACCAGTTGTGGGGCGCCACCCGCAGTGCGAATCGGATCAACACCGCCGTGTTCGTGTTTCGGACCGCGTCGTCTGAAATCCCCGGGTTCTACGCGGCAGACTCGAATCAGCTCGGTCACAACAACTTCTATGTGCATCTGCACCAGGTAGCGGCGACCCTGCGCGCTCAAGGGCTCGAAGAATTCGTGCTGATGCCGCTGCACACCACGCGTGACCGTGACCTCTTCATCGCCGCACGCAGTCGACCTTGACGGGGATACCGACCAGCACCTGCCGCTTGGCCGCGCCGCTTGCTGCGCTTCACAGCGCAGCGAGGATCGCCTGTTCGGTCGCGTTGCATCATGCCTCGGTTCGCATCCGTCGGCATGGGCTCGAGCGTCGGTTCGATGCATCGGTTCGACATGGTAGGCCGTGCCAGATTTGAACTGGCGACCAACGGATTAAAAGTCCGCTGCTCTACCGGCTGAGCTAACGGCCCCCGGCGAAACGAAGCCGCCGATTATAGCGGCTCCGGGCGAGGACGCAAATCCGCTCGCCAGGGCGCGCGCTCAGGGTTCGCGCATCATCCGCCAGAACTGGATCTTCATCGTCAGCGCCGACCCCGCGATGATCGAAGCCAGCGTAAGGAACGAGCCGAGCGCAAGCGTGGACACGCCGGATATGCCCTGGCCGATCGTGCAGCCCAACGCGGTGACGCCACCGAACCCCATCAACACCCCGCCCCACATGTGATTGCGCATGTCCGCCGCCGAGGTGAAAGATTCCCAGCGAAACGTGCGGGTGGCGAGCGACATTGCCAGCGATCCCAGGATCACCCCGGCGACCGCCGCGATGCCGAAGGTCACCCGCAGCGATTTGTCGGTCCACGCCATCAACAGCTCCAGCGTATAGGCCACCGGAGCAACGAAGCTGAACGATTCGGCCGCGCGCGAATTGGTCGCGTAGAAGGTCATCTCGAGCGTATCGGGGTTTTCGCGATAGCCGAGATTGGACGTGACATACCAGCCAAGCGCCACCACCAGCCCTACCACTACACCACCGACGACGCCCTCGCGGTTGGCGCGGAACTCACGGCTCGCGAACACGAACGCGGCGAGCGCAACCGAGACGGCGAGTGCACAGCCGAGCACGAGCGCGCGTGCAGGCACCCCGCCACCGGCGAGCACGGTCGGCAGATCCTGGCTCGCAATCGACCAACGCTCGAAGTTGACCGCCACCGGTTGCAGCCACTCGACCCGCCACAGACCGAACAGACCGCGCAGCGTCATCATCGCGGCGATGCCGAGGAACACGAAGACCACGACCGACTTGAGGTTGCCGGTGCCGATCCGGATCAAGGTCTTGCTGCCGCACCCTGAACCGAGCGTCATGCCGACGCCGAACAACGCACCGCCGATCACATACGACAACCAGGTGAAGTTCGGCGTGACATAGATCGACTTGCGCAGGTCGACCACCCCCGCCACATGCATCGCGTTGGCCGCGACGGTCGCCACGGCGATCGCGAGCAGCCACATGCGCATTCGGCCGAGGTCGCCGATGTTGATCCAGTCGGACACCGCACCCAGCGTGCAGAAGTTCGTGCGCTGCGCGACCGCACCGAACACGAACGCCAGCACGAAGGCGAGCCCGGCGACCAGGGTGCCGGTGTAGGGGGTCGCTTCCATCGCTATGCGTAAACCGTCGGATCCGGCAGGCCGGCGCGTACGAAGCCGTCGCGTCGCAACCGGCACGCGTCGCAGCGCGCGCAGGCGCGACCCTGCCCATCGGCCTGGTAGCACGACACCGTAGCCGAATAGTCGACCCCCAGTCGGGTTCCGAGTTCGATGATCTGCGCCTTGTCGAGCTGCACGATCGGCGCACGCACATGCAGCGCGCGCCCTTCGACGCCGGCGCGCGTGGCGAGATTCGCGAGCGCCTCGAATGCCGCGATGTACTCGGGTCGGCAATCGGGGTATCCGGAATAGTCGATCGCGTTGACGCCGATGAAGATGTCGTTGGCGCCGAGGACCTCGGCCCAGCCGAGGGCGAGCGAGAGCATCAGCGTGTTGCGCGCGGGCACGTAGGTGACCGGGATTCCCGGTTTCACCCCGTCGATGGGCACCGCGATCGATGCGTCGGTCAGCGCCGAGCCGCCGAACTGGCCGACATCTACAGTCACCACCCGGTGCTCGCTCACCCCGATCGCCTGCGCGACGCGCGCGGCCGCGTCGAGTTCGGCCCGGTGCCGCTGGCCGTAGTCGATCGACAAGGCATACGCGGCAAAGCCGCCGGCTCTGACGATCGCGAGCACCGTAGCCGAGTCGAGTCCGCCGGACAGCAGGACCACCGCGGGTTTGGGCGCGAGGAGCGGCCCGCTCGACCGACTCATCGTCCCTCCCCGACGTCCCGGGTCGAACGATCGCCAGCGACGATGAGAAAGCCCGACTCGGCTACGTCGATCCCGTCACCTTTCAGGTGACGGGCCCCTCGCCGCGGGCCTCGCGGGCTCATCGTCCCCGCGCCTCGCCCCACAGCTGCTTGTGCAGCTGCAGCTGGAGGCGCACCGGAAGACGATCGCGCAGGATCCACTCGGCGAGCGTCGCCGCCGGCAGTTGTTCGTACGACGGCGAAAACAGCACCGGACAGCGGGACGCGAGGGCACGCTCGACCAGGATCTGCCTGGCCCACAGATAGTCGGCCTCGCTGCACAACACGAACTTGATCTCGTCGTGCATCCCCAGGTGGTCGAGGTTCTCCCACCGGTTTCGTGCAACTTCGTCCGACCCGGGCGTCTTGATGTCGACGATTCGCGAGACGCGCGCATCGACCGGTGCGACATCGAGCGCACCGCTGGTTTCGAGCGACACCGACCAGCCGCGGTCGCACAGCATCGACAGGAGATCGAGGCAGCCGCGCTGCGCTAGGGGCTCGCCGCCGGTGACCGTTACGTAGTGCGTCTGGTAGCGCGCCACCTCGTCGACGATCTCATCGATGGCCATCGTGCGGCCGCCATGGAACGCGTACGCGGTATCGCAATAGCCGCAACGAAGCGGGCACCCGGTGAGGCGCACGAATACCGTGGGCAACCCGACGCGACTCGTCTCGCCCTGCAGCGAATGAAAGATCTCGGTGATGCGCAAGCCGGCACGGCGTACGTCCGTGCTTGTGCGTTCGTGGGCACCGTCGTCGCGCATCCGGGCGCGTCCCGGCGCCTCGACGGCGGTGGCGGTCATCGCATCATTTCCGCGGCGCGAGCCTGCGCTTGGCACGCTCGGCCGCCTCCGAAGACGGATAGCGCGCGACCAGATCCTCCATCGTCCTGCGCGCGCCCGAGGTGTCGCCGATCTCGCTCTGCGAGCTCGCAATGTTGAGCAATGCGTCTGGCACCTTCTCGTTGTCCGGCCAGGTCGCGATCAGCTGCCGCTGGGTGCTGATCGCCGTCTTGAACTCGCGGAGATTGAAGTGCGAATCGCCGATCCAGTACTGCGCGGCGGGTGTCAGCCTGCTCTTGGGCGCGCTCTTGACGAACGCCTGAAATGCACCGATCGCGCCGGCGAAGTTCCCCATCCGGCGCAACTGATGCGCAGCATCGTATGCGCGCTGCTCTGCGGCAGGATCGCCTAAGCTTGCAGCGCCGCCCGGCGGTGCCGTGGCGACCGCGG
>JACMMK010000126.1 GCA_014379045.1 Burkholderiales bacterium | reverse complement strand
GGCTGCAGGAACTGCAGTTGGCAGCGTGACCGTGAATCGGGTTCAGTCAGCGTATCGATGGGCACGGTGACCGACCTTCAACCGGCAGAGACTCCACTTAACTTCCCGGAAAAACTGTCCGAATCCGTGGGGCCCGCTCTGAGCAACTCTGTATCGCCAACGCCGGTTTCGTATTCCGGTTCGTGCGCACTCGATGCAAATTTGGTGAGCGCTTCGTCTAGGAAAAACTGCCAAGTAAGTCTGCCAGACTCGGATAGTGACCACTGAAAGTACGGGATGCGCTGCCCCTGGACGCTGAAGTAACCGATGCCGTTGCTGGCGAAGACAAGTTCGCGGTCTGGAAGGCCTACTACTCGCCACGTTCCAAGAAAGTTCACCGCATCCGCTCCTGATACCTAACGAGGTATATACATTGCGCCAGCGTAATTACCCGCTCCACTACCGTCAATCTTATTAAGCCTAAATCGCCCCGCATCGCCGTGTTTTCAACACAGCGCTAAAAATTTCGTAAGCCTAAAGTTCTCCGGAGCAACCGTTCCCATCTCGTGCGCACCGGGTTTAGTGCGAACGACTGAACATCATCCGCTCGGCATGGCTGGGAGGCGACCACCATCTCGCCCATCCCGCCCTTGTTCGTCGATTCGCATATTTCGTCGCGAGCCGGCGTGGCATCGAAGGCACTGAGCGAAAATGGTTCAACCCGAAATGCACGCGCCCGGGCCGCTGGCGAACCGCGCCCCTCGAATCGGTGACAATGGGCACTGATTGGTCGATGCCTGCCGAAATTGGTGGTAGCCGGCCTGTACCCATATGTCCGACCGGATTCGATGACCCGCAAAACGATCCCTACATCCAGCCTCGCCACGCCACTCAGCGCATCGACCACGATCCGCGCTGGTTCATGCCTGCGTGCGCGATCGTACGTGTTGGCCACGATCATCACGCTCGGGCTGATGAGCGGCCTGTCGTCGATGTCGTCTGCACAGCCGGCAAATTCAATCTCGACGCTGCGCCTCGCCCTCTCCGGCGACGTCACCTCGCTCGACCCACACTTCCTGAACGCGGCGCCGAACAACACGGTCGCGCGCCATCTGTTCGAATCGCTGGTGCAGGTCGACGCAGACGGGCGCCTGCAGCCCGCACTCGCCGAATCGTGGCGCGCAGTCGACCCGACGACATGGGAGTTCCGGCTGCGCGCCGGTGTGCGCTTCCACAATGGACAGGAACTTACCGCCGAAGATGTGATCTTCTCGCTCGACCGTCCCGCCGTGCTGGTGAAGAGTCCCGGTCCGTTCACTGCATTTACCCGCCCGGTCGTCGCCAAGGAAATCGTCGATGCGCGCACGATCCGGCTGCGTACGGCGACCCCTTACGGCCCCTTGCCGCTCGACCTGTCGAACGTGTTCATCGTTTCGCGCAAGGTGGCCGAGTCGGCCGGTACCGACGACTTCAACACCGGACGCGCGGTGATCGGTACCGGCCCGTGGCGCTTCACCAGCTGGCGCCGGGGCGACGCGATCGAACTCGCGCGGCACGACGCTTACTGGGGCGCCAAGCCCGCGTTCGATCGGGTGACGCTGCGCATCATCACCAGCGATCCGACGCGGATGGCGGCGCTGCTGTCGGGCGATATCGATGCGCTCGAGACGGTGCCTACCGCCGACATCGCGAAGCTGCGTGCGAACCCCAAGTTCGTCGTCGAGCAACGCGCGTCGTGGCGCACCCTGTTCTTCCATCCCGACCATGCGCGCGACAAGTCGCCGTTCGTGTTCGATAAGTCAGGCCGTCCGCTCGAGAAGAACCCGTTGCGCGATGTGCGCGTGCGTCAGGCGATCTCGATGGCGATCGATCGCCGTGCGCTGGTCGAGAAGACGATGGAGGGCTTGGCTACCACCGCGACCAACATCGTCGCGCCGGGCATCCTCGGGCACAACGAGACGCTGAAGCCCGATGCCTACGACCCGGCCGCGGCGCGCAAACTCCTAGCCGAGGCCGGCTGGCCCGACGGCTTCGGACTCACGCTGCACGGTCCGAACGACCGCTACATCAATGACGAGCAGGTGGTGCAGACCGTCGCACAGATGCTCGCGCGCATCGGCATCGCGGTGAAGGTCGAGACGCAGCCGGTTGCGGTCTATTTCGCGCGCGCGCGCCGGCACGAGTTCAGCTTCGCCCTGCTCGGGTGGGGCTCCAACGCGGGAGACTTCGCGCTGCGCACGCTCGTCGGCACGGTCAACCCGGATACGGGTTGGGGCACCTGGAACTGGGGTCGCTACAGCAATCCGCAGGTCGATGCCCTGGTGAGCGCGTCGCTCGCGAGCGTCGATGCGAAGAAGCGTGACGCGCAATCACGCGAAGCGATGGCACTCGCAATGCGCGACTACGCGGTGATTCCGCTGCATCATCAGTTCGCGACTTGGGCGATGCGGCGCGGCGTGCGCTACACGGCCCGACTGGACGAATTCACCTACGCGCATCAGTTCCGGCTCGAGTAGTCGAGCTTATTCGCAGGTAGGATGTCGTTTCGGCAGCATCATTTCGCATGGGGATGTCGCATCCTGGCTCCTCGTCTCGACCCACCCCGTTCTGACTGGAATCGCCATGGGCGCCATCGAGTCGCCGACCCGGTTCAAGCTCACGATCGAGCAGTACTACAAGATGGGCGAGGCGGGCGTGTTTCCGCCGGAAGCCCGCGTCGAGTTGATCTTTGGTGAGATCTACCAGATGCCGCCGATCGGCGGCCCTCATTCCGGCACGGTGATCCGGCTGACCCAGGTGTTCAGCCTTCGTCTGGGAACGCGCGTGCAGGTGTCGGTGCAGGGCCCGGTATCGCTGCCGATGGACAGCGAGCCGCAGCCCGATCTGATGCTGCTGCGTCCCCGGCCGGATTTCTACACGACGCGGCATGCGCAGGCGGACGACGTGCTGCTGGTGGTCGAAGTGGCGGACACCTCGCTCGCCTTCGACCGCGGCATCAAGGCGAAACTTTATGCCGAGCGGAGCATCGTCGAGTACTGGATCGTCGATGTGAAGGCGAGGCAGATCGAGGTCCATCGCGCCCCGACGGATAGTGGGTACGCCAGTATCTCCGTGTTGACCGACGAGGCGACGATCGCACCGCTTGCCTTGGGCGAGTGTGTGTTCACGCTCGGCGAGTTGCTCGGATGATTCGGCAGCGTGAACGCATCCGCTGAGTGCGCGGTGCGTTGTCCAGTGGGCCGCTCGCACACGCGCAGGCCCGGCTATCATTGCGCGAAACGTCGCCGCCGGCCGCGCTATCGAGGATCCTGTTCATGATTCGTCATCTGCTTGCAGTCTTAACGTTCGCCATCGCGCCGCTCGCCATGTCGGCCGAGGTCCAGGTCCTCTCCGCCGGGGCGGTCGAGCCGGGACTCGTCGCGGCGGCTGCACAGTTCCAGCGCGCGACCGGCCATACGGTCAAGATCAATTACGCCACGGCACCGGTACTGCGCAAGAAGATCACCGACGGTGAAATGCCCGATGTGCTGATCGCCACCAGCGCGGTCGTGAAAGACTTCGACGCCGCTGGACGCTTCGTCGCCGGTAGCGCGGCGCCCGTCGGTCGTGTCGGGGTGGGCGTCACCGTGCGCAAAGGTGCACCGTTTCCGGAGATCGGCTCGACCGACGCGATGAAGCGCTCGCTCCTCGCTGCGGAGTCGCTGGTCTACAACGAGGCGTCGACCGGCATCTACTTCGCGGGGCTCCTGGACAAGCTGGGCATCGCGGCCGACCTCAAGCCGAAGACACGCCGCTATCCGAACGGCGAAGCCGTGATGGAACACGTGATCCACGGTAAAGGGGCGGAGATCGGGGTCGGCGCTATAACCGAAATCAATCTCTTCATCGAAAAGGGCTTGCGGTACGTGGGCCCGCTGCCCGCCGACGTGCAGAACTACACGTCCTACGCTGCCGCACAGATGGGCGGGGCGAAGAATGCCGAGGCGGCGCAGGCGCTTGTGAAGTTTTTGACCGGCGCCGAGGGGCGCAAGCTCTTCATCGCGGCCGGCATCGAGTAGTCGCGGGCGTGCGCATGGCCGCGCGCCATACGGTCTGTCAGGGAGTCTTCACGCTCGACGGGGCGGGCGCCGAGACGCCGAAACGTTTCGAGTTCCAGCGTATGCTTTCCGCGTGCGAATTGTTTTCCTGACCGAGCGATCATCTGCTTGCACGACCGCCTAACGTCCAGTCGATCACGTCCATGGGCGCCATCGATTCACCTACCCCGCTCAAACTGACGATCGGCCAATACGCGCAGATGGCCGAAGCGGGCGTGTTCGCGCCGGGTGCCCGCGTCGAGTTGATCGAGGGATCGATCTACGAGATGCCGCCGATAGGCAGCCTGCATGCGGGAACGGTGGACCGGATCGGGCGGGAACTGACGCTTCGACTCGGACGGCGGGC
>JACMMK010000125.1 GCA_014379045.1 Burkholderiales bacterium | reverse complement strand
GGGGCGGCAGGGGTCGTGCTTCGGGGGGGCGTCGAGCGTGCGTCGGGGGTTGCGCCGACGCCCGCTTCGACGTTTAGCTCAGCGTGTTAGGGCACGGCCACGGGGTAAGATGCGCATTGAACTACGGGAGCGCACAGCGGTGCAAGGACAGGTCGTACTGATCACCGGCGGAGCCAAGCGCGTCGGCGCCGCGATATGTCGACGTCTGCATGCCGCCGGAGCGAGCCTGATGGTGCACTACCGCAGCTCGTCGAAGGAAGCGCACGCGCTGCAGGACGAACTGAACGCGGTCCGTGCCGACACCGTCGCGCTCGCGCGCAGCGACATCCTCAAGCTCTCCGGCCTGCCCTCGCTGGTCAACGACACCGTCGAGCGCTTCGGTCGGCTCGATGTGCTGATCAACAATGCCTCGAGCTTCTACGCCACACCGGTGGGCGAAGTGACCGAGCAGGCCTGGGACGATCTGATCGGCACCAACCTGAAGGCGCCGCTGTTCCTCGCGCAGGCGGCGGCCCCGCATCTGCGCAAGCACCACGGGTCGATCGTGAACATCGTCGACATCCACGCCGAGCGACCGTTGAAGAACTATCTCGTCTACAACGCCGCGAAGGGTGGCCTGGTCACACTGACCCGCTCGCTCGCGCGCGAACTCGGGCCGGACGTGCGCGTGAATGCGGTCGCACCCGGCGCGATCATGTGGCCCGAAGACGGTGAGTGGCAGGACGAAGTGTCGCGTCAGCGGATCATCAGCTCGAGCCTGCTGAAGCGCGTCGGCGAACCCGACGACATCGCGCGCGCGGTGGCGTTCCTGGTGATGGACGCGCCGTATGTCACCGGACAGATCCTCGCGGTGGACGGAGGTCGCAATGTGCACATCTGACCGTCACCCGGTGAAACGGGGCAGCTGATGAACATGTCCGACATCGCCTTCGGCACCACCGACTGGGCCGGCGTTCCACGCACCGAACACGCGGGCACGACGGGGTCGGCCTCGTGGCGTACCCGTCAGTTCGGCGACATCCGGGTACGGGTCGTTGAATACACCCCCGGCTACCAGGCCGATCACTGGTGCTCGAAAGGGCACATCCTGTACTGCCTCGCCGGGCGCCTCGACACCGAACTCGAGGACGGACGCAGGTTCACGCTGGCGCCGGGGATGAGCTATCAGGTCGCCGACGGCGCCGAAGCGCATCGATCGTCGACCGAGGTCGGGGCGACGCTGTTCATCGTCGACTGAGGACGCGTGCGGCGATGAATGCTCCCGATCATCAGGTTCTGCAACGACAGCGCCGCGAAGCCGTCAAGCTGGAGAAGCGGTTGTGCCGCCTCACCGGCCAGGCGATCGGCGATTTCGGCATGATCGCGGCGGGCGATCGCGTGATGGTGTGCCTGTCCGGCGGCAAGGACAGCTACGGCCTGCTCGATGTGTTGATGAAGCTGCGCGAACGCGCGCCGATCGAGTTCGAGATCGTCGCGGTGAATCTCGATCAGCGGCATCCGGGATTTCCCGCGCACGTGCTGCCCGACTATCTGGCCGCGCTCGGCGTGCCGTTCCGGATCGAGGTACGGGACACGTATTCGATCGTCAAACGGCTGATCCCCGAGGGCAAGACGATGTGCTCGCTGTGCTCGCGCCTGCGCCGCGGCGTTCTCTATCGGGTGGCGTCGGAGCTGGGCGCGACCAAGATCGCGCTGGGGCATCACCGCGGCGACATTCTCGAAACGTTTTTTCTGAACCTGTTCTTCGGCGGCAAGCTGAAATCGATGCCGCCGAAGCTGGTTTCCGACGACGGTCGGCATGTGGTGATCCGTCCGCTCGCCTATGTCGACGAGGCTGATCTCGACGCGTATGCGAGCCTGCGCGCGTTCCCGATCATCCCCTGCGATCTTTGCGGCTCGCAGCAGACGTTGCAGCGCAAGCAGGTGAAGCAGATGCTGCACGAGTGGGAGAAGCGCAATCCCGGTCGCATCGAGACGATCTTCCGGGGCCTGATGAACGTGGTGCCCTCGCACCTGCTCGATCGTGGGCTGTTCGACTTCGCCGCGGTGGCAGCCACCGGCGAGGCCAACGGCGCGGCCGACCGGGCGTTCGATGTCGACGAAGGATTGCAGCGCGCGATCGGCGCCGGCGCCGACCCGGTGACGATCCCGCTGATGAGCGCTCGGTCGTCCGCGTAGACGATGAACGGCGCGCTGTCATGTTGGTCCGAACGGACTAATCGGGCGCGGGCGCGCGCTTGTCAGTGACACGCCACAGGCGCACATTCGAACATCGCTTTAATGGGCGGGCGGTTTTGAAGCTGAGCCGTGCGCTTCCCTTGACCCACCTCTCCCGTAAGGAATTCCATGACACGCGCCCAGTGCCTGTTCGCCGCCGGATTGTTGAGCCTCACCTGTTCGGCTCACGCCAATCTGATTTCCAATGGGAGTTTCGAGTTCCCGCTTGTGCCCCCGGGAACGTTCACCTCGTACCCATCCGGTTCACTCTTCGGCCCCTGGACGACCGTGGGTGCGGGCGAGGTTGCACTCGTCCACACGAGCTTCGCCGCGAGCGGTTTGAGTTTCCCCGCGCAGGAAGGCAACAACTGGCTCGACTTGACCCACGGCTTCAATGGTGCGAACGGGGTCGAGCAGACGATCCCGACGGTGATCGGCGGCCTCTATCAGATCACGTTCTACCTCGGCAATATCGTGAATCCTGGCGGCCCCTTCGGTACCAGCAGCTCGGTGAGCATCTCCACCAACGGATTCGCAGGAAATACGGCGACGGTGGACGGCTCGAACTCACCGCCGACGACGACGCTCGCGTGGACGCAATTCAATGCGTTGTTCCTCGCCGACAGCGCGCAGACGACAGTTCGGTTCACGAATCTGGATGGCCCGAGCGACAACAGCAACGGGCTGGACAACATCAGCATCGTGGAAGTGTCCAGACCCACGCCGAGTGTCGTGCCGGTGCCAGCCACGCTGCCGCTGCTCGCCTCCGGCATGGCCCTGCTCGGGTTGCTCGGCCGCAAGCGCGCACGCCGCGGCTGAACCCTATGTCGCATCCCGGGTCGGGTGCCCGGGATGACTGGCTGACGAGCGCAGGTTCACGTTGTCGCCTGGCATGAGCTATCAGGTCGCCGACGGCGCCGAAGCGCATCGTTCGTCGACCGAGGTCGGGGCGCCGCTGTTCATCGTCGACTGAGGACGCGTGCGGCGATGAACGCGCCCGATCATCAGGCTCTGCGACGGCAGCGCCGCAAAGCCGTCAAGCTCGAAAAGAGGTTGTGTCGCTTGACCGGCCAGGCGATTGGCGATTTCGGGATGATCGCGGCTTCGGCGCGGTGGCAGCCACTGGCGAGGCGGACGACGCGGCGGACCGGGCGTTCGATGTCGACGAAGGCTTGCAGCGGGCGATCAGTGCCCCCACCGGCCCGGTGACGATCCCGCTGATGAATGCGCGGTCGTCCGCTTATGCGCGGTGGGCCGCGCTGTCATGTTGGTCCGAACGGACTGATCTTTCGCGGGGGCGCGCATGTCGGTGTCGCGCTACAGGCGCACGTTCGGGATGATCAGACGTTCGATGTCACCATGCCGCTGCAACGGGCGCTCGCCGGGGCCAATGCGCCTACACCGTCGTCGCTACCGACTACCAGCGCGCAATCGATCTATATCGGGCCGGCGTTGATCCAAAAGGACTAATGCGGCGCGCGCCGGGGCTTGTTTACGGCGCGGTCTGAGCGCACGCTGCGGCGCACATCGTTCGTCGCCCTGACGCGGCGGACGCTCGCCCGATCGGACGCTCGTCTCATTGATCCAACTAAACCGGAAAAGGAAACCCCATGACTCGCGTCCGCTCACTAGTGGTTGCTGCTTTGCTGAGCGTTACCGCGCCCGCCAATGCGAATCTGATCTCCAACGGCAGCTTCGAACTGCCGATTGTACCGGTCGGCTCGTTTACGGACTTCATCCCCGGCACGATGTTCGGCGCGTGGAGAACCGTAGGTACGGGCAATGTCGCAATCGTCAACACGACGTTCAACCAGTTCGGCATCTCGTTCGCGGCGCAAGAAGGCAATCAGTGGCTCGACCTGACCGGCAACGGTTCCAACGGCGCCAACGGTGTAGAGCAGACGATCGCGACCTCTCCGGGCAGCACCTACGCCATCACGTATTACATCGGGAACGCGATCGGGGGCATCTTCGGCAACTCGAGCGGGCTGAGCATCTCGCTGAACGGCGTCGTGGGACTGACCGGTCGCGTAACCAGCTCGGTGCCGTCTAACATACTTAACTGGAGCCGCTTCGAGCAGCGCTTCATCGCGAGCAACGCGTCGACTACCTTGCGTTTCATCAATACGGACGGCCCCAGCGATAACAGCAATGGGCTCGACAACATCAGCATCGTCGAGGTGGCCGGGCCCCCGACGAGCGTCGTGCCGGTGCCGGCGGCGCTGCCGTTGCTTGCCACCGGGCTGGCCGTGCTGGGCCTGCTCGGCCGCAGGCGCGCACGCCGACGCTGACCCGCGCTGGTATCCCGGCCGCGGTCTCGGGATAACCCAAGGAAATCTTCGCTGGCAAAAGTAGCCCGCGACTAGAGCCCCGGATCCCGTGCTTGCGGAATTCGGGGCTTTCGTACTTCTGGCCATCGTAGAGGGAATCCATCCCTGTGCTGCAAGCGCTGGATCATTTCTGGCCATCTTTGGTGATCGACGGTCCGGCTGATTGTCCGTCGCAACGTCAGCGTTGCGCATCAAGCTTGTCAAACCGCGTTTGACGAGCTAGTCTTCGCCCCTATGGATTTCCCGTTCGGTACGACTAATTGCGCCACTCGCCTCGTCGATTTTTTCGGCACCCAGGCAGAGGTTGCACGGCGCCTGCAACTCGACCGGGCGGTGGTCAACCACTGGATCAAGGTCGGTTACGTCCCGGCGCGGTGGGGTACCGAGATCGAACTGGCGACCGACGGCCGTATCACCGCCTCCGAGGTCGTGGCTGAAGCGAGCAGCCGCAAACCGATCAAGCTCAAATCTCGCCCCGACGGGGAAGGTCCTTTCGGGTTCTTAATTCAAGGGAGTGACACGATGAGCCAGCAGTACGCCCCAGCCAAGCGCATTACTTCGTTTCATCCGCCGCAGCGCACGCTGATGGGGCCGGGGCCGACCGAAATCCATCCGCGCGTGCTGACCACGATGAGCCAGCCGGCGATCGGCTATCTCGACCCGGTGTTCGTCGAGATGATGGAAGAGGTGAAGTCGCTGCTGCGTTACGCGTATCAGACGAAGAACCCCCTGACGTTTCCGGTGTCGGGGCCGGGCTCGGTCGGCATGGAGTATTGCTTCGTCAACATGGTCTCTCCGGGCGACAAGGTCGTCGTCTGCCGCAACGGCGTGTTCGGCGGCCGGATGATCGAGAACGTCGAGCGCTGCGGCGGGGTGCCGATCGTGGTCGAGGACGATTGGGGCGCGCCGGTGACCCCGCAGAAGCTCGAAGACGCGCTGAAGGCCAATCGCGATGCGCGCATCGTCGCTTTTGTCCATGCAGAGACTTCGACCGGCGCGCGCTCGGACGCAAAGACGCTGATCGACATCGCGCATCGGTACGACGCGCTGGTGATCGTCGACGCGGTGACTTCGCTCGCCGGGGTACCCGTGCTGGTCGACGAATGGAATGTCGACGCGATCTACTCGGCGAGCCAGAAGTGCCTGTCGTGCACGCCCGGGCTGAGCCCGGTGTCATTCTCCGAGCGCACGGTCGAGCATGTGAAGGCGCGCAAGGACAAGATCCACAGCTGGTTCATGGACATGAACCTGCTCCTGGGATACTGGGGCGCCACCACGCGTACGTACCACCACACGGCACCGACGAATTCGCTGTTCGCGCTGCACGAGGCGTTGCTGCTGATCAAGGAAGAAGGGCTCGAGAACTGCTGGGCGCGTGCCGAACGCCATCATCTGGCACTGAAGGCCGGGCTCGAATCGATGGGGCTGCGTTTCCTGGTCAAGGACGAGTATCAGTTGCCGCAGATGAATGCCGTACTCTGCCCCGAGGGGGTCGACGAGGCGAAGGTGCGCAAGACCCTGTTGAACGAGTACAACATCGAGATCGGTGCCGGGCTCGGCCCGCTCGCCGGCAAGATCTGGCGCATCGGCCTGATGGGCTACTCGTGCCGGACCGAGAACGTGATGCTCTGCCTGTCGGCGCTTGACCAGTCGCTCTCCGACCAGGGAATGAAGCTGCACGTCGGAGAAGCGCAGGGCGCGGCGCACGCCGCGTACGCGACGCTGCACGCGCGCATTGCGCAGCAAAAGAAGGAACGGGCGAAGATCGCGCGCGCGGCGTGAGGGGCGCGCGCCGACAGCGCGCGCATCGTCGAGCGGCCGGTCGAAGCGGGCTTGCTGTGGTTGGGCGCTGGAAAGTTCAGGCCGCCGCGTGCCGGGGGAGGGTGTGCGTACCGGTGGGGGCTACTCAGGCAGCCCGGTCGGCGCTACCCTAGCGGTCTGCCGTCGCGCTGTGCGCGGAGGCGAAGTAACGCAGACTCCTGGGATCGGCTCGCGCCGATGCCTCCCACCGACCCGGCACGCCGGGTCCGCTGCTGCGCCGATGGCGCGATTCCCGCCCGATGGTGCGTGCGACGCCGTGAACGAGAAGACCCCGACCGATTCGAGCGAGCGTGACCGGCAGGCCGATGTCGCGGTGCTGTTCGCCGATGTGGCCGGCAGCACGCGGCTGTACGAACTGTTCGGCGACGTGCAGGCGAAGCGCCTGATCGACGAGTGCCTGCGCTGCATGCGCGAGGCGGCGGTCGACTCGCACGGGCGCGTGGTCAAGATCATCGGCGACGAGATCATGTGCGTGTTTCCCGACGCCGAGCACGCGTATTTCGCGGCGACCGAGATGCAGGTGCGCGTGAACGAACTCGCGCACCAGCCACACCCCGACTCGGCGATGCAACCGAGTCCGCAATCGCGCGCGATCCGGGTGGGCTTCCACACCGGGCCGGTGATCGACGAGAACGGCGATCTGTTCGGCGACACGGTCAACGTCGCGTCGCGGATGACCGCGCTCGCGAAGGGCAATCAGATCATGACGACCGGCGCCACGGTGGCGAGTCTGCCGGATCTGTTGCGGGTGTCGACCCGGGAAATCGCCGCGCTGGCGATTCGCGGCAAGGGCGAGGCGATCTCGGTGTACGAAGTGATCTGGCAGGCCAGCGAAGACCTGACGATGGCGATCACGATGCAGCCGAATCCGACCAGCTTCGCTCTGATCATGCCGCAGTCGCTGCGCCTCGAACTGGGCGAACGCGCGCTGGTGCTGGATCTAGAACACCCTGGCATCACGATGGGACGCGATCCGCAATGCGCGCTCGCGGTCGCCGATCGGCAGGCGTCGCGGCAGCATGCGCGCGTCGAACGTCGACGCGACAAGTTCTTCCTGATCGATCAGAGCACGAACGGCACCTTCGTCGCGTTCGAGGGCGAGCCCGAGATCATGCTGCTGCGCGAGGAAGTGATGATGCGCAGCCGTGGCCGGATCGCGTTCGGGCACAGTACGGTCGGCAGTGAGGAGACGGTGCGGTTTTCGATGGTGCGCTGAGGATCGGCCACCCCGGGAAGGATATTGCTTGACCCCGGTTTTAGCCCGATCCGACGGGCCTACCGCGTGTCGCGCAGGAAGGTCGTTTCGACCAGGGCGTCCATGCGGGCGCGCATTGATCCGTTCGGACCAACCGTTAGTCTGTTCGGACTAAAGCGGCGGCAGAAAGTAGCAGCGCGAGATCACGTGCGGCGTAGAATTTTTCGCAACGTTGAATGTCGACGTGCCGCGCCGCCAACCGAGGAGATCCCATTGAAGTCTTTCGCGCTCGCGCTTGCCTTGACTGCCGTTACTGTGTCGTTCCCCCTTCAGGCCGCATCGTTGAGCGTGTCGGGACAGGCAAACATTTTTGCCGCCGGGCAGGCAGCGGTCACTCAGCCTGGCGGTGGCGGCGGCGGTGTTCTCCCGTCGTTGTTCACGTTCGCTGCAGGTGCGGGCCAGTCGGTCACGTTCAGCAGTGTGACCGGCTTCACGAACTGCTGTAACGGTGCGCCGACGACCGGCCCCGATGGCGACGCACCTGGTACGAACATCCTCCCTGCCAACGGGCTCTCCGGCATCGCCGCGTCGTCGCTCATGTTCCTCGCCGGTGTGTTTCTGGACGACGCGGTTCCCGGCGGCCCCGGACCCGCAACCCTGGATTTCACTGGCAACACCGCCTTTGCCTCGTTGTCGCCGCTGCTCGGCCAGCTGTTCTTCATCGGTGATGGCCGCACCGGCACCGGCGCCGGTGCGTTCCAGCAGTTCAATGCGCCAGCCACCGCAACCCGCCTCTATCTGGGTGTCGCAGACGCGTTGGGTTTCGGCGGACAACATGGGTTCTATGTCGACAACAGCGGTGCGTACGAGGCAATCTTCGCGCTTTCCGGCGGCAACCCCAACTCCAGCGTGATTCCGGTGCCGGCTGCGCTGCCGCTGTTGCTGTCCGGGCTCGGTGTGTTCGGCTGGCTGGCGCGCCGCCGAAGCGTCTAGCGCGCCGCTCGCGACCAGGCGCATCTGCGCAAGTAAAAAGCCGGTCGTCAGACCGACTTTTTCACGTGCGCCAATTGTGCATGGCGTGGCGCTGTAGTGCTTGTGACTACAGCCCCAACCGCTGCCAGATCGTCGAGGTAAGTCCGGCCTGGTTCAGGGAATAGAAATGCAGTCCCGGCGCCCCGGCCTGCAGCAGCCGGTCGCACATGTCGGTGATCACGTCGAGCCCGAACGCGCGAATCGACGCGCGGTCGTCGCCGAACTCGGCCAGGCGCAGGCGCATCCAGCGCGGGATGTCGGCCCCGCACATCTCGGAGAAACGCGCCAGCTGGGTGAAATTGCCTATCGGCATGATGCCCGGCACGATCGGAATCGTCACCCCGGCCGCCGCGCACCGATCGACGAAGTCGAAGTAGGCGTCGTTGTTGAAGAAGTACTGGGTGATCGCCGAATCCGCGCCGGCATCGACCTTGCGCTTGAAGTTCACGAGGTCGTCGACCGGCGAGCGCGCCTGCGGGTGGGTCTCCGGATACGCCGCGACCTCGATCTCGAACCAGTCGCCGGTCTGCCTGCGGATGTACGCCACCAGTTCGTTCGCGTAGCGGAATTCGCCGGCGTCGACGGTGCCCGACGGCAGATCACCGCGCAGGGCCACGATGTGGCGGATGCCATTGGCCTTGTACTGATCGAGGATCGCCGCGATGTTCTCGCGCGTCGAGCCGATGCAGGACAGATGCGGAGCCGCCTCGCTGCCCGATGACTGGATCTCGAGCACGGTCTCGAGGGTGCGATCGCGGGTCGACCCTCCGGCGCCGAACGTGACCGAGAAGAACTTCGGCCTGAGCTGTGCCAGCTGTTCGCGGGTGGCTCGCAACCGCGCGACGCCCTCGGCGGTCTTGGGCGGAAAGAACTCGAAACTGAAGGTGCGTTCGATCGCAGGCTGGGGCGGGGTCAAGATGTCTCTTTCAACTACCTTGGGTGGGGCCTCGACGCACCGACGACGTCAATCCAGCAACGAGCTTCGCAACATCCTCGATCAGGCCGGAGAGTTTCTCGCCCTCGCGCAGATACCCCAGTTCCTTCGACAGCACGACATACGTCTCGAGCGCGGCGAGCTGTCCGACCGCCACGTTGAGCGACTGCAGAAACTCTTTCTTCGACGAACGCGCAGCACCTTCTGCAATGGTCGCCGGGATCGACACGGCAGTACGGCGTATCTGCCCGGTCAATCCATTCAAGTCTTCCAGCGGAAAACCACCGCTTGCGCGATACACCTCTTTGACCAGCGCGACCGAACCTCGCCACGCCACCAGTTCCTGATGTTTCCGTGCCATCGCCGCTCCTTCGCGTGCAATCAAGGTTGCGGCAGGATAGCGAAATACGCCTGATGGCACACCGCAGCGGCACACACCAGGCGCCGCCGCGGTGGGACTTCGAGGGCTGCGCTCAGTAGCGGTACTGTTCCTGCTTGTACGGCCCTTCCTTCTTGACGCCGATGTAGCGGGCCTGCGTGTCGGTGAGCTCGGTCAACTGCGCGTTGAGCTTGCGCAACTGCAGGCGCGCGACCTTCTCGTCGAGGTGCTTGGGCAGCACATAGACGCCGACCGGATACTTGTCGGTCTGCGTGAACAGCTCGATCTGCGCGATCGTCTGGTTGGCGAACGACGAGCTCATCACGTACGACGGGTGTCCGGTGCCGCAGCCCAGGTTCACCAGGCGCCCCTGCGCGAGCAGGATGATGCGCTTGCCATCGGGGAAGATCACGTGGTCGACCTGCGGCTTGATCTCTTCCCATTCGTACTGCTCGAGCGAAGCGACGTCGATCTCGTTGTCGAAGTGCCCGATGTTGCAGACGATCGCCTGATCCTTCATCTGCAGCATGTGCGCGTGGCTGATCACCTGGAAGTTGCCGGTCGCGGTCACGAAGATGTCGGCCTTGTCGGCCGCATAGTCCATCGTCACGACGCGATAGCCTTCCATCGCCGCCTGCAGCGCGCAGATCGGATCGATCTC
>JACMMK010000124.1 GCA_014379045.1 Burkholderiales bacterium | reverse complement strand
GACGCCTGCGAGCGCGCCCGGCGCGCTGACAGGAGGCGCGTCGTTCCGTGGGTCGCTGAACGTATCGCGCGGTTCGCTGCGCGCCAATGTCAATAACTGTTCGACCAGATGGCGCGCGCGCTCGATGCCGAGCGCGAGCCGGTCGGTCGCCTCCTGCCGCGCGTCGGGATCCGAGGAACGGCGCAACACCTCGAGCTGCAGCTTGAGTGCGGTGAGCGGTGAACGAAGCTCGTGCGCAGCATCCGCGACGAACGCGCGTTGCGTCTCGAACGCGCCGCGCAGACGCGCGAGCAGTGCGTTCAACGACCCGACCAGGGGTTCGATCTCGGTGGGCAGGCCCTGCGTGCCCAATGGCGCGAGCGCCTGCGCCTGCAGCCCCTTCACTTCGTTGGCCACGCGTCGCAGCGGTCCCAGCGAAAAACCGACCAGCCACCACACCGCGAGCGCGAGCAACGGCGCGAGCGTCAGTAGCGGCAACACGCTTCGGAACGCAGCCTCGGCCGCGAGATGGCGACGCACGGCCATCGGCTGCGCGACACGGATCACCCGGTTGCCGAAGCCGAGGGAGAACACGCGCCACGCCTCGCCGGAGATCTCGATCGTGGAAAACCCCAGCGCCAGCGTCTGCGGCATGCCCGGGAGGTAGCGCGAGTAGTACGTCGCGGTGCCGTCGCTGCTCCACACATTGACGACGAAATCGGTCGGCTCGGGCGCGGGCAGCGCCTGATCGGGAGGTGCGACGACGCTCTGATCGCGCAGCGACAGCGCCATCTGCTTCAGCTGATAGTCGAACAGCGACTCAGTCTCGCGCAGCACGCCATGATAGGTAACCGCGCCCACGATCAACGCCGTCAACGTCACCAGCGCGAACGACGACCACAGCACGCGCGCCTGAATCGAACGCACGGCCTTCCCCGTCAGCGCCCGACGCGCGGCTTGCCGACGTAATAGCCGACCCCGCGCACGGTATGGATGAAGTCGTCGCCGAGCTTGCGCCGCAGCTGATGTACGTAGACCGAGATCGCGTTGCTCTCGATCTCCTCGCCCCAGCCGTACAGGCGATCTTCGAGTTGCGCGCGCGACAGGATCGCGCCGGGCCGCAGCATCATCGCCTCGAGCACCGCGTACTCGCGTGCGGACAGGATCACCGGCTCGCCGCTCACCGCGACCGTATGCGTCGCCGGATCGAGTGTCACCGGACCGACCTCGATCGCGGGCTCGGCGCGGCCGACATGGCGCCGGATCACCGCACGCATCCGTGCGGTGAGTTCCTCGAACTCGAATGGCTTCACCAGGTAGTCGTCGGCGCCCGCATCCAGACCCGCAACGCGGCTCGCCAGATCGTCCCGGGCGGTGACGATGATCACCGGGGTGGCGTCTTTCAGCGCGCGCAACGAGCGCAGCACGTCGAGCCCCGCCACCTGCGGCAGTCCCAGATCGAGCAGCGCCAGATCGAAGCGTTCAGTGGCGAGCGTGGTCTGCGCCGCACGACCGTCGCGCACCCAATCGACGGCGAAGCCTTCGTGCTTCAGCGCCGAGCGGACACTCTCGCCGATCATCGTGTCGTCTTCTACCAGGAGGATGCGCATCGCGGTCCGTGGGGAACAGGTTCGAGAATTGACCGAGATCGGTCGACGGCGATCGTCAACATGACGCAAGACCGTGCACGGCCGTCGGGCAGTGTCCGCACCGCCCCGCAACCGTACCCGCAAGAATGCGCCGCGCCGATTAGCGCCGGGTTAGCACGAGTCGGCGCGTGGTCCGGGGACAAGCTTGCCACAAGCGCCGCGCACCGATCGATGGCACCATCCATCGCCTGCGGCAGACTGCCTGGAGCCAGCTATGCTGAAAGTATGGGGTCGCACCACCTCGATCAACGTGCAGAAGGTGCTGTGGGCGCTCGCCGAGCTCGACGTCGCCTACGAGCGCATCGACGCCGGCCTGCACTTCGGCGTGAACAGCGAGCCGTGGTACCGCGAGATGAATCCCAATGCCACCGTGCCCACGATCGACGACGAGGGCTTCGTGCTCTGGGAATCGAATGCGATCGTGCGCTATCTGGCCGCCAAGCACGGCATGGGAACGCTGTGTCCGAGCGACCCCGCCGCGCGCGCCGATGCCGATCGCTGGATGGAGTGGCATTCGACCACGGTCTGGGCCGAGAGCCTGCGCTGGGTCTTCTTCAACATGTATCGCGCCGCGCCGGACAAACGCAACGCGGCGCAGATCGAAGCCGGAGCGGTGCAGGCGATCACGCATTTCACCCGCCTCGACCGGCATCTTGCGCAGCGCTCGTGGGTCACCGGGGAGACCTTCACCATGGGCGACATCCCGCTCGGCGCCGCCGCGCACCGGTTCTTCGGGGTGCCGATCGAGCGGCCCCCGCTGCCGAACGTCGAAGCCTGGTACGCGCGCCTGTTGGACCGGCCCG
>JACMMK010000123.1 GCA_014379045.1 Burkholderiales bacterium | reverse complement strand
TGATGAACGTGGCGATGGACAGAAAGGAAGCGCAGGAATGGTTTGGAGCGCCGCCGCCCGATCTGACCGTGATCGCGCGCTCGAAGCGGCCCGATTACATCTACACGTTGCTGAAAACTTATTACGTCGACGAGTCGCGCCCGCTCGGCTGGAACAATCTCGCCTACCCGAACATCGGCATGCCGCATCCGCTCTGGCAGCTGCAGGGGCAGGCGTCGTTGAAGGTCGACGAGAAGGAATCGCATGGGCATATGGTGCAGGTCAGGAGCACCGTGGCCGGCGAGCCGGGAGCATTGACGGCGATCGAGTACGATCGCGCGGTCGGTGACCTCGTCAACTTTCTCGTCTACATGGGCGAGCCGTGGAAGGTGCAGAGCACACGCATCGGCATCATCGTGATGTTCTTCCTCGCGATTCTCCTGGTATTCGTTTATCTGCTGAAGCTCGAGTTCTGGCGGGACATCCACTGACCACGGTGCTTCCCGCGCCCCGGAACCCACTCACGCCGGCTCGAGACCGGCGGAGGAGAACCCAAAAATGATGACTCTATATTCGGGAACGACCTGTCCGTTCTCGCAGCGCTGCCGGATCGTTCTGTACGAGAAGGGCATGGATTTCCAGATCACCGACGTCGATCTGTTCAACAAGCCCGAAGACCTCGCGGTAATGAATCCGTACAACCGCGTGCCGGTACTCGTCGAGCGCGACCTCGTGCTCTACGAGTCGAACATCATCAACGAATACATCGACGACCGGTTTCCGCATCCGCAGCTGATGCCGGCGGATCCGGTGATGCGCGCGCGCGCGCGCCTTTTCCTGTATCGATTCGAGAACGAATTGTTCTGCCATGTCGACACGCTGGAGAAGGGAAACCCGAAGACCGTCGACAAGGCACGGCAGATCATTCGCGACAACCTGACAGTGATCGCGCCGGTGTTCGCCAAGCAGAAATACATGCTCGGCGAGGAGTTCTCGATGCTCGATGTCGCGATCGCGCCGTTGCTGTGGCGGCTCGAGCATTACGGCATCGAGTTGCCGCGCCAGGCGGCGCCGCTTGCGAAGTATGCCGAGCGCCTGTTCAGTCGCCCGGCGTTCATCGACGCGATGACGCCCTCGGAAAAGGTGATGCGCAAGTAACTGCGCGTCGACGAGCCTGCATACTGTCGTGTCGGACCCTCTCGTTCCGGACTCTCCCGTCATCAGCGTATCGCCATGACCGATCCGTCGACCAAACCCTACCTGGTGCGTGCCATCTACGAATGGTGCAGCGACCTGGGCTTCACGCCATACATCTCGGTCAAGGTCGACGAGACGACACGGGTGCCGCTCGAGTACGTGAAGAACGGCGAGATCGTGCTCAACATCAGTCAGGACGCGACGCGCAACATCACGCTAGGCCGCGAGGTCGTGCAGTTCTCGGCACGCTTCAACGGCGTGTCACGGGAAATCACCGTGCCGATCCCGTCGATCGCGGCGATCTTCGCGAAAGAGAACGGCCAGGGATTGTTCTTCCCGAGCGAGCCGGCAGCGGGGTCGGGGGCGCAGGCGGGTGAAACGGCGGAGACCGGTGCCTCGTCGGGCGAGGCCGGGCCGAACAATCCGACGAAGCCGGGTGGCACCCGGCCGCGCCTGCAAGTCGTCAAGTAGGCGACGGGCAACGCAGGGCCGGTAGTGTCGCCGCCTATATAATCCGCCCGGAGCGCCGGATTAGCTCAGTTGGTAGAGCAGCGGTTTTGTAAACCGAAGGTCACGGGTTCAAATCCTGTATCCGGCACCACCCGGTTGCGCGTTCGACCATCGAGCGCCGCGCCCCACTGTCGCTTCGAGTTCAACACGGAGTTGCAGGATCGGTTGCCGGCTTGCGCACGGCCTCGAGTGCTACGTGATGGCATTGACTGGCGATTGAACACGCGTTCGAGCGCGCCGGTCGCGGGTCCCTCCGGATTATTCGCGCCAGGTCGGCATCTGGTTCGGTTGCGGCGCGAAATTCCGTACTCCATACTCGAAGCGTGACCCGTCGCTGTCTTTTAGGGGGAGCCCGCCAGGCTTCGTGGCAGATGCAGCGATTCCAACCGGTGACGAGCGTGCCCTCAATCATCCTTGCAAGATCGCTACGATACTGGACATGACACCCGAGGCGTTGGATCCGTGCGGCAGTGCCGATCGACTGCGCATCGCCACGGATGCAGCTGAACTGGGCATCCACGAATACGACGTGGCCAGCCAGCGCATCATCTGGGATGCCCGCGTGCGTCGGATGTGGGGCGTCGCCGAGGACCTGCCGATCACCTATGACGTATTTATCGACGGCGTACACGCCGATGATCGGGCCGCGGTGAATTCGGCGGTCGAGCAATCACTTCTGTACCACGGCAGCCATCGCTACGACGCCGAGTTCCGGGTGGTCACGCCGGCTGGCGTCGAGCGCTGGATACGCGCAACCGGTCACGTGCGGTTCGACGATCGTCGACCGGTGTGCCTGATCGGTACGGTTCAGGACATCGGCCGATACAAGGCGCTCGAAGATGCCCTGCGCGCGGCGGACAAGCGCAAGGACGAGTTTCTCGCCACCCTGTCGCACGAGTTGCGCGGGCCCCTGGCGCCCCTGGCGATGGCCGCGCACGTGCTGAGCCACCCCCAGCTCGACCGTCAGCGGGTCGCCGAGACGGCGGCGATCATCCTGCGCCAGACCGGGCGCATGACCGCCCTTCTGGACGATCTGCTGGATGTCGCGCGGGTGACGAGCGGGAAGCTCGAACTCAAGCGTGTCCGGACCTCCCTTTCTGCCATCGTCGAAGCGTCTCTCGAGACGGCCCGTCCGAAGATCGCCGAGCATCAGCACGAGCTGATCCTGGAGATGCCGGGCGAACCGCAGCCGCTCGATGTCGACCCGCTGCGGATGACGCAGGTATTTTCGAACCTGCTTTCCAACGCCGCCAAATACACCAACCGCGGCGGGCGCATCACGGTGCGTTCGTCCCAGACCCACGACAGCCTCGTCGTCTCGGTCAGCGACAATGGGATCGGTCTACCGGCCGCCGCCCTGCCCATGGTGTTCGACCTGTTCAGTCAGGTTGAAAGTTCCAAGGTGCGATCCGAAAATGGTTTGGGCATCGGGCTCGCGCTGGTCAAGGGCCTGGTGGAACTTCACGGCGGCACGGTCAGCGCGCATAGCGCGGGAGCCGGCCAGGGTAGCGAGTTTGTGGTCAGCTTGCCGCTGGCTCACGCCGAAAGCCCGGACGGGGGCGTTCCGACGGGGCGCGGACGCGGATAAATTCCCACCGGCCTCCGAACGGGGGAGAGCCGAGTCCGGATCTCCGGCGAAGAAGCGATCTACCGCTGCCCTGCACGAGTCGGTCGCTCAGCCGGGGTGGCCTCCCGGCACTCGCCGGCACGCCACGGGGCGCGTTTTGTTATTGTCGACCGAGCACCCGGACGCGCGTCGTGGAGGGCAGGCCTCGGTGGCTGAATCCGCGGTGTCGAACAATAACTCTCCAGGGCGAAACCGCTCGCCGATTCCCTCTATCAGGAAGCCAACGTGACGTTGATCCGTATGCAAACCGGCATTTCCGGCTTGGACGAAATCCTTCATGGGGGATTGATGAAGGCCGGGGTATATCTCGTGCGTGGAGAACCAGGTTCCGGAAAGACGATTTTTGCGAATCAGATCTGCTTTTGCCGTGCTGCGACGGGCGCAAAAGTCAGCTACGTAACGCTTCTGGCCGAATCCCATGGCCGGATGCTGGAACACCTGGCGCCTTTTTCGTTCTATCGCGAAGATGCCATTCCTTCTGAGATCTATTACGTGAGCGCCTTTCACGCGCTGACCGACGGGGGTCTCGTGGGCGTGACGACTTTTTTGCAGTCCGAGGTACGTACTCGCAACGTCGAACTGTTGGTGCTCGACGGTCTGGTTTCGGTGTCTGACGCGGCTTCCTCGGGTCAGGAACTGAAACTGTTCGTCGCCGAACTGCAGGCGTACTCGGCCTTGATGGGCTGCACGATCCTGCTGTTGAACAGCGTCGGCGTAGGGGACAAGGTCACGCCCGAACAGACGATGGTCGACGGCATCTTCCGGTTACGCCACGAACTGTCCGGCGCTCGCCACGAACGGTCGCTGGAGGTGGTCAAGTTCCGCGGCTCATCGGTCGTCGGTGGCACGCACACGCTGCGCTTCAGCGACGACGGCATCGCCATTTACCCTCGTCTCGAAGCATGCCAAAGCGCCGACAGTTCGAAAATCGGTCCGGTCCCCCGGGGCCCCGCATTGGCGACCGGGGTGCCAGGTCTCGACGAATTGAGCGAAGCCCGGGGCTATCCGCAAGCCAGTGTCACAGCGCTCTCGGGTGCGCCGGGAACGGGCAAGACGCTGCTGGGGTTGCATTTCCTGGGGCTTGCGACGCCGGAAGAGCGAGCGTTGCATTTTGGGTTCTATGAATCCCCGGCGCTGCTGATCGAAGTGGCGACGAATTTCGGCATCGACCTTGAAACGCTTCGCCGCGCGGGCACGCTCGAATTCATCTGGCAGCCCTACGGCGCGCTGCATCTGGACGAGCTCAGTCAGCGGCTGCTCTCGGCGGTCAAGCGGGCCCAATGCAAGCGAGTCTTCATCGACGGCTTCGGTGGGTTCCTGTCGACGCCGGCGTTCGAGGAGCGCAGCACCGCTTTCCTCGGCGCGCTCTGCAACGAGCTTAGGCGGCTCGGTGCCACCACGCTGATCGCGGTCGAGACGCAGGATCCGAACGCCTTCGTCCTGCCCATGCCGACGCACGGCATCTCCGGGGTGGCAGACAACGTGGTCCGGTTGCGAACCGAGGAAACGCAAGGGGTGGTGCGACGCCGCCTTTCGCTCGGCAAAGTCCGCGGCAGCAGGATCGAAACAGCGTTGCGCGAACTGAAGCTGACGGGCGCCGGGCTGCGCGTCGTGGACGACGCAACGAACGACGACGATCTTGCCGAGGACTGAGCACGATGGTGAAGGTGCTTATCGTCGAGGATGAGCACAGCCAGGCTGAAGTGCTGACGATGCTATTGAGACTGGAAGGTTTCGACGTTGCAGTCGCCGTGAACGGCCATGATGCGTTGACCCAGCTCGACGACGTACGGCCCGACCTCATCGTGACCGACTACATGATGCCGGAGATGAACGGGGGCGAAATGGCCAGGCAGATTCGAGCGCGACCTTTGCACGGCAGGATCCCGATCATCATGACGAGTGCCACCGACGCGCGGCAGGTCGAACAGCACGGCGCGTACTACGACGCATTTCTGCGTAAACCCTATTTGTGGGACGATCTTTTCGTCATCATCAAGAGGTTGCTGCCATCGTCGCGTCAACAGTGACGACATGCGATGCCGGGCCACCGGCGTCGGGAAACAGTCCCGGACTCGAGCCACGCTCGCGGCTCGATCGTGCGACCGCATTCGACGGCCAACGCTGGACCGCGTCGGTTCGGGCCCGGCGGGCATGGCCACGTCGGTGAGCATGCCGCAACGACCTGCAACTTCTGCCCCCGCGCCGGTGGACGCGTTGTTCACGAAGCCGCATGCCCTTCGTTGCTACCTGCGCGTCGAGGCGGAACTGGCCAACGCGGGCGCCGACGCCGGTGTGATACCGCGCGCGGCCGCCGACGAAATCGCCAGCCGATGCGACTTTCGCAGTATTTCGCCCGAGAAGGTGTGGGAAGACGCGGAGCGGATCGGCTACCCGATCCCACCGCTGGTGCGGCAGATCACGGCCGCCTGCTCAGACGAGGCAGGCCAGTATGTGCATTGGGGCGCGACCACGATGGACATCATGGATACCGCGCTCGCCCTTCAGGCCAGGGACGCGCTGTTTCACCTGGAAGGCCGCATCGCGGTGTTGTTGAAAGCATTGAGTGCGCTCGCGACGCGCTACCGCGATTGCGTGATGGCGGGGCGCACGTTCGGCGGGCACGCGGTGCCGATCACGTTCGGCTTCAAGGCCGCCGCGTGGCTTGCGCCGTTCCTGCGACACCTCGAGCGTGTGCGCGCGCTCGAAGCGCGAGTGTGCGTATGCGAACTCGGCGGCGCCACGGGGACGCTTGCGTCGATGGGCGGCAAAGGTCTGGAGATCCGCGAACGATTCGCGCATCGGCTGGGCTTGGGCACGCCGCTGATCGCGTGGCACAACGCACGCGACAATGCTGCCGAGCTGGTATGCGTGTTCGGGTTGATGACGGGCTCATTGTCGAAGATTGCCGGAGACATCGTTCAGATGTCCGCGACCGAGATCGGCGAGGTCTACGAGCCGGGCTCGGGCGGTCGGGACACGAGCAGCACGATGCCGCAGAAGACCAACCCGGTGTTCTCCGGACAGGTCATCGCGAGCGCCAGCATCGTCGCGCAACTCGCACCGCTCGCGTTGCAGGCGATGCGCCAGCAGCAGGAGCGAAGCACCGAAGGCTTCATCGAATACGCCATTCTGCCCGAGGCGTTCCTGCACACGGTGCGCGCGTTCGACAAGCTGATTCACGTGGTCAGCGGCGCGCGCGTGGACGAGGCGCGCATGCGCGCCAACGTCGACCTCACCCGGGGGCAGATCATGGCGGAAGCGGTGATGATGCAACTCGCGCCGCGTCTGGGCCGGCTCGTCGCGCACGATGTGCTGCACGATGCGTGCACCAAAGCGTCGGCGGAAGAACGGGCGCTGCTCGACGTATTGCGCGAAGATCCGCGTGTGTGCGCGGTGATCGACGCGCCGGCACTCGCAACAGCTCTCGACCCCACGCACTACCTTGGCAGCGCCGGTGAAACGGTGGACCGTGTCGTAGCTGAGGTGCGCGCGGTGCTGGATGCGCGCGCGTGAGCTGCGCACCCTGCGTGTTCTGAAAGGATGAGACGCGATGCGTATCGCTTTCGTGATCGGCAGCTATCCCCCGGCGGAACTCGAGATGCGCAAGCGGGCGGTGATGGCCTGTGCATCGCCCGAAGTCGAGATCGGATTCATCCAGGTGGCGGCGACCTCGTTCATCTACGGCATCGGACCGGCCGAGATCCAGATGCTCGCACCGTACTATATCGAGGCGTATCGCCGCGCCGAGCAGGAAGGTTACGATGCCGCGGTGCCGCTAGGCATGCTCGAACTGGGCGTCGATGGCGGCCGATCCGCGGTCGATATTCCGGTGGTGGGGCCGTGCGAGGCAGCGCTCCATCTCGCCGCGCTGCTCGGCGACCGTTTCGGCTGTATCGGCTACGAAGCGCGGATGCGGCCATTCATGCGCGCGATCGTCGCCCGTCACGGGATGGCGGAGCGTATCGCCGGGTGGAAGGACGTCGGGCTCGACAATCCGGATCTCGCGGGTAAGCGCGACCAGGTCATCGCCAGTTTCCTGAACGCAGCACGCAGCCTGATCGACGAAAACGGCGCCGAGGTGATCATCCCGATGGGGGTGAGCCACTGTCCGACGCTGTTCACAGCGCAGTGGGCGGCCGAGCAGCTTCAGGTGCCGGTCGTCGACGGCATCGGCGCACCGATCCGTCTGGCCGCGACGTTGGCGAGTCTCAAGCTGACCCACAGCCGTATCCGCTGGCCTAAATCGACCAGCCGGCCGTAGCCTGGACAGGGGAGCGATCGTGCTCGAACACAATGTCATGACGGCGGCATCGAGTGGCCTGACGTTCTACTACAACCGTCGTGCGCCGGGCTGCATGCTCGAGCACCAGCACGACGCACACCAGATCACGTTGACGATAAGTGGGCAGCCGAAGGTCTGCTGGCGCAGTGCGACGCGCAGCGAGGCGTGCTTCACTGCGGCCGAGGGCAATCTCATCGTGACGCCCGCGCACGAGTCGCATCGCATTCACTGGGACAGCGCGTGGGAGAGCATGGGCTTCTACGTGGCCCGGTCGGTGACGGAAACCGTGGCGCGGGCCATGGGCCTCGGTAGGCGTGCCGAAGTGATCTCGAGCTTCAGCGAGTGCGACCCCGCCATCTACGGTTTGGCCAGATCGGTCCAACAGGGCATCGGAAACGATACCTTGTCTTGCCGCCTCTACGCGGAGAGTGTCGCGAATGTGCTTGCGGCAAGGCTGCTGGTCGAGCATTCGCGCGAGCGACGCGCGCCGACGTATACGGCAGCTGCATTGTCGGCCGCCGCGATGCACCGCGTCGAATGCTTCATCCTGGAAAACCTCGAGCGCAACATCTCGGTTTCGGATATCGCAGCGGTGCTCGACCTGAGCGCCTACCACTTCTCGCGGCGCTTCCGCGCGCGTGCCGGCATGAGTCCGTATCAGTATGTGACGCGTCAACGCATCGAGCGCGCGCGCGGGCTGCTCGGTGACCCGCGCCTGGCCATTGCCGAGATCGCCGATCGTGCCGGATTCTCGAGCCAGAGCCATTTCAACAAGCAGTTCCGCGCGCTCGTGGGCACCACGCCAAGGTGCTATCGCGAAGGTCTCTGAACACAGCCTGAACGCGAAGCCGCGCACGAACCTGCAAGAAACCGCACGTAAGAGATAGACGTCGGCGCGCCTTGGTGCGACAGTGCGCCCGACTTGCCTGGGAACGGTGGATCGGAGGAGCATTTCCCCCTCCAGAACCCAACCCCGGCGGCGATTCCCCACGGCACCCTGCACAGCGTGCCAGACCCAGCGGCGTCACGTCGAACAGGTTGCCAGGTGTCTTACATACGCATGGTTCGCTACCTCTCGCAGTCCGAGACGCGCACGCTGCTCGCATGGCCCGAGGTCATCGCCTGTCTTGCGTCGGTCTACGAGCGTGCCGACGATCCGCGTGCAGCACCGCCGAAGGTGGTCGCCCGCAGTGGCGGCGTGTGGCTGAGGGCGCTCACCGCCGTCTCGGGCGAAGGCGGCTGCATGGGCGTCAAGATCATCGCCAAAGGTCATCCGAAGGCAGCCGATCATTTGATCGCGCTCTGGAAGGTGCAGACCGGCGCGCTGTCGTGCCTGATGTCGGCCAAAGGGGTAACGGCGATGCGTACCGCCGGCACGTCGGCCGTCGCTGTCGATCGACTCGTACGCAAGCGCGCGCTGCGCGTTGCGGTCCTCGGCTCCGGCCACGAGGCGTCGAGCCACGTGAGCGCGCTCGCTACGGTGCGGGAGATCACTGCTCTGGCCGTGTACAGCCCCACGGCGGCGAACCGTGACGCGTTCGCGGCGCGTTTCACCGAAACACTTTCGGTGCCGTGCCACGCCTGCGGGAGCCCGCGCGCCGCCGTCGAAGGCGCGGATGTCGTGATCGCCGCCGCGCGCTCGCACGACGAGACGCCGATCCTTCAAGGCAGTTGGCTCGAACCTGGAATGACGGTCGTGTCGATCGGCTCGACCGTCCCCGAACAGCGCGAAGTGGATCCCGAAGTCGTGCGCCGTGCGACCTTGATCGTCGCCGACGTTCCCGATGAAGTCGCCCATGAGACCGGCGACATGATCGCTGCGCGGGCGGCCGGCGTCGAGTTCGAGAGCAGGATGGTCGCGCTGTGCGATCTGACGCGGACCGGGGCGATGTCGCGGCTGGCTGCAGACGATATCGTGATGTTCAAGTCCGTAGGCTCCGCGTTGCAGGACATCGCGGTTTCGGAAATGTGCTTCGCCAAGGCGGAGCAGACCGGCATCGGCACGCTGCTGCCGATGGAACTGTAATCAACCGAACATCGAGGAGCCGCCATGGTCAAGTACCAGAAGCACGAAGCCCGCGAATGGGCGCGCGAGAACATGCGCGGAATGTCGAACGTCGTGATTCCGTCCTACAGCAACGACCTCAGGAGCCTGAACGAGAAGGGCATCCGGCATGACATACGCAAGGAGCTCGAGTACGGCTTCTGGGCCACGCTGCTCGTCTCGGAGGTCGCGATCACGGTCGACGAGTACCGCCAGTTCATCGGGTGGGCGCACGACGAGGCGAATGGCAAGCTGGTGCTCATCCACCACGCGATGTTCAACACGCTCGAAGAGAACATCGAAGCGGTGCAGATCGCAGAGAAGGCAGGCTGCGAACTCGTACTGCTCGGTTACCCCCAGAATTTCCATGCCACGACCGAAGTCGAGATCTACGACTACACGAAGCGCTTCTGCGACGCGACCCGGCTCGGTGTCATTCTGTTCCCCGTGCCGCACTGGGGTTTCGAGCGTGTGCATCCGGCGGGGATGTCGCCCGAGCTCGTCAAGCGGATGGTGAACGACATCTCGAACATCGTCTGCATCAAGGCTGAATCGGGCATGCCGATGCCGGCGGGGTTCATCCAGACCTGGAAGAACCACGCGCATGAAGTCGTCGTGACCTGCCCGATCGAAGGGGAGGCGCTTCCGCTTGCCGCGCTCGTGCCGATCCAGTTCATGGGCACGAGCAACTACGAATACTTCGGCGGTCTGATGCCGCGCATGTTCGACATGGTGAAGCAGGGTCGGTTCGACGAGATGATGGCGCTGTACTGGCAGATCGACCCCGCGCGCGGTGCGCAACGCTCGGTGACTGCGAGCTACAGCGTCGGTGCAGGCACGCTTCACCGGATGGTGTGGAAGTACCAGGCCTGGTTGAACGGGTTCAACGGCGGGCCGCTGCGCCAGCCGACGATGAAGATCCGCGACGTCCACATGAAGCAGTTGCGCGAAGGTCTGAAACGCAGCGGCCTCGAGGTCACGCCCGACCCCGACAAGGAGTTCTTCGTCGGCCGCAACCCCACGTAGCGCGCAGGTCGGTGGATACCCAGTCATGAGTCGCGCATCACCGGGGCGCACGGTGACCCCCGCCCAGCCGGTGCACTGCGACGTGGCGCCACACGGTTAGGATCGTTCGATCCCGGCCCGGTGCAGCAACTCGCGTTCGACACCGTCATGGCGTACGTCGACCGGCATCTGAAGAAATGAAAAGAAGGGCCGGCTGGCAACGGTGCGGCGCTCTGAGTGATCTGGAGGTGACGATGAAGCTGCAACCCGCGTATCGGACGATCGCCGTGCTGATGCTGGCATCCCTGCCAGGTGCGGGTTCGGCCGCAATATCCGGAGGCGCTGCTAGCGCTGAGACAGCGTATCCGACGCGTCCGATCCGCATGCTGGTCGCCAACGCGGCGGGCAGTTCGGTCGATACCCTGGGACGGATATTCGCCCAGGCGCTCAGCGTCGAGATCGGCCAGCCGGTGGTCATCGACAATCGCCCCGGCGCCGGTGGCGTGCTCGGCATGGAGATCGCCAAGAACGCGAACCCCGACGGCTACACCGTGCTGTCAGTGGGCAACGGCGCGATGACCATCGCGCCGCATACCTATCGGAAGCCGGCGTACGATCCGCTGCGGGACTACGAGTTCGTCTCGCTCTATTGCATCACGCCCAATGTGCTGGTCGTCAACCCGTCGCTGCCGCTGAAATCGGTCAAGGATTTCATCGACTACAGCCGCGGCAAGAGCGGGCAATTGAACATGGCGTCCGCCGGTCTTGGCTCGCAGAGCCATCTGGCTGGGGTGCTGTTCGCCTCGATGGCCAAGTTCGAGTCGCTCCACGTGCCCTACAAAGGCGGCGGACCGTCGGTTGCCTCCGTGGTCGCGGGCGAGGCGCAATGGACGCTAACGCCGGCGCCGGCGGTGGCTGGGCTGATCCGCGCCGGCAAGCTGCGCGCCATCGCCCACAGTCTTTCCCGGCATGACCCCCTGTTCGCGGAATTGCCACCGATCGCCGATACCGTGCCGGGATTCGAGTTCAGCGGATGGATCGGTCTGCTCGCACCGCGGGGCACGCCGAAACCGATCGTCGAGAAACTGCGCACGGTGCTGCTGAAGTCGGTGCAGACACCCGAGGTGAAGAAAGGGTTCGAGGCGCAGTACTCCCAGGTCACCACGACGACGCCCGGTGAGTTCCGTGATCGCGTCGCGAGGGAAGGAAAACTGATGGCGGTGGTGGTACAGGCTGCAGGGCTGAAGCTCGAATAGCCGGGCCGCGACGGCCGATCCCGCGGCCCGAGGCACGTCGCGGCGCGAGCACAACGCGCTGGCTCAGGGCTTTCTCGCCCAGCCTGGAATGGGCCAACCCAGCACTTCGGCCAGGCGGCAGACGACCCATCCCGCCTCGTCGCCGTCGACGACCGAGCCTTCCGCAAGCAGCCCCCGACGCACCTGCTCCAGAACCTGCTGTTCAGTGATGCCGAGTTCATGGCGCTTCGCGGCCGCAGCTTCGGTGAGCATCTGCGCCATGTCCTCGCAGAGGTCGTAGCGCTCGGCAATCGCCGCTCGGGGAAGGCGGGGTTTGATTGCCCCCGGAGCGATATAGAGCTCGATGAACGGCCGGGGAATCACCAGCTGGTTTTCGTCCGACATGGTTGAACAGGGCAGGATGGGTAAGCGTGTGCGGATCGCACGGACGTGGCAGGATAGCAGTGCCCGCGTACCGCGCAGCGGACCCCGCGCGTCGACACGGCACCCCGAATCTGCGGTGCAGTTGCAGGTCCGGGAAGCGGCGTGGATCGTCCCAACCGGCCACCGCTGTTTTCATTCCGAGTCCTGCGTGGCTCTTCGAAGGAGCAACAGATGCTGGCCGTGATCTTCGAAGTGATCCCGTTGCCGGGGCGTGCGCCAAGGTATTTCGAGATCGCCGCGGCCCTGCGCCCGGTGCTCGAACGCATCGACGGGTTCATCTCGGTCGAACGCTTCGAGAGTCTGAGTCGCCCCGGCGTGTACCTGTCGCTCAGTTACTGGCGCGACGAGCAGGCGATCAGTCGCTGGCGCAACGAAGCCTGCCATCGCGCGGGGCAGCACGACGGGCGCGAAGCGGTGTTCGAGGACTACCGCATTCGCGTGATGGCAGGCCTGCGCGACTACGGATTCCATGACCGGCTCGAGGCACCGATGGATTCCAACACCGCCTTGCTCTGAGCGAAGTTTTCGCGCGCGCCTCAGCGACTTCGTCGAGCGTAATGACTGACGGGAAGGATGCGACACAATGGAATGGATCTATCTCGGCCTGGCGGCCGTGTTCGAGGTGATGTTCGCGATGAGCATGAAGTATTCGGAAGGCTTTACAAAGTTGATTCCGACGATCGTCACCGTGTGCGGCGTGATCGGGGGAATCACTTTCCTCACGCTCGCGTTGAAAACACTGCCGGTCAGTGTGGCGTACCCGATCTGGACCGCGGTCGGTACACTCGGGACGGTCATCCTGGGTTACTTTCTGCTGGGAGAGTCGATGTCGGTCTTGAAGATTGCGTCGGCGCTCGCCATCGTGGCGGGCATCACGGGTCTGAAGATTTCAGGTGGTTGAGGTTGGCCCTGCCGCGTTCGGGCAGGGTTACAGGGCGGAAGCATGTCCGCGTGTGCAGCGTTGCGGGTACACCCGTTGCGCCTACGCACGGGGGCGCATGACTCTACATGCGCGACGCCGTGATCGAAAGGAGGCCATCATGAGTTGGACGGATTCGTTGCGCGACGTGCGTGAACTCGACGCGCAGCGCGAAGGCATTCCCGGCGAACACCTGGCAACGTTCGGCACGTCATTGGCCGTGTTGCAGTGGGCGCTCCAGCGCCGATCGCCGACCTGGAGACTGGCCGGGTTTGCGCTCACCGGACTGCTCGTCCTGCGGGCGCTGACCGGGCGCGACGGCCCGATCGCGCGCTTGCGTCGGCGCTGATCGAGGTTTTCTTTCGGGGTTGTGGGTACCGGTGGTGGACAGAGCCGAGTGCGCATTACACCGCCCTCTGACTGCGTGACGTCTTACCGGGCCAATGTCGGATCGCTCGCCTCCTCAAACGCGATGTGATTGCCGTCGGGATCGGTGATCATCAATGTCTTCACTTTATCCCCCGTGGTGCGCGCACTGGTGTCTACACCCAGCGTCGCGAGATGCGCGACCTCCTCGTCGAGATCGCTCACGGCCAACGTGAACGACCCCGACCCGGCGCGTTCGGGGAGCTGATAGACCTGCAGACAGCCGCCGCGCTCGAACACCCACTCGACCAGTTCGGGCATCGGTTTCGATCCCGTGCGCCGCAGGACCTTTTCGTACCACTGAGCTGCCGTGGTCAGGTTCTTGACGGCGACGCTTGCCAATGCGTTCGTGATGGTCATGTCGATCCTTTCGAACTGGATGAACTGCGGAACCCATCGAGCCCATGCGCGAGCCGTGCCACGACCGCCGCAAGAACGCGCCCCGGCACGCTCGACGGCATTGTTGTCGTGTATGCGGTGATCGTCGAAAAGCATAATCCGCCGGCCCGGGCTGGTCGTGCCGATCGCGCGCACGGGTCGATCGAAACCCTCTGGCCGCACGGGAACAGATGCTCGCCACCGCCCTCTATGCCGCATTGCTCGGCTGGATGTTCGTGTACCTCAGCGTGCGTACGCTGCGCTTGCGCAGAACCCTGCGTATCGGGATCGGCGACGCCGGCAACGAGCAGATGCTGCGCGCGATGCGGGTGCACTCGAACTTCGCCGAGTACGTACCGCTCAGCCTGCTCCTGATCTACCTCGCTGAGCTTCACGGTGCGCCGAGTGCCGCCGTGCATGCGGTCGGCCTGTGCCTGCTGGCCGGCCGCGCGTCGCATGCGGTCGGGGTGAGCCGAGCGCCCGAGGACTACCGGTTCAGGGTATTCGGGATGGCGATGACCTTGACCGCGATCATCGTCGCGTCGGCGTATCTGTTGTTCATGCAGATCGAGCAGATCGTTCGCTAGTGCGCTGGACCGGCGCCATGCTACGTGTCTAGCGGGACAGTCCACCTGAGCGCGCGCCCGCCCCACGACCCGTTCAGGGTGCAAACACGATCGTGACGGTAGTGGCGCCGGACACGGCGATACGCCGCATGAACGCCGTGCCGACCTGGGTCAGGGGGTCGTTACCACGCGCGAACCAGGTGACTGCGGTGGTCACGTACCAGGTGCCGTCCGGCACCCCTTCGATCAGAAAATTGCCCTTGATGTCACACGTCGTCTGGCGCACGGTACGCGCGTACTCCGGCGGTGCCGGGTCGACCTTCCTTGCCGCGCCGTACGCCAGATCGTTGACTCCACGCTCGCTGCCGCCGTAGAGGTTCTGCATGCGGTCGCGGGTGAATGCGCTGTCGGGAATCACGGCTACCGCAGCGCCCGCGCATGTGCGCGTTTCGCCCCCGTTCGTGCGCAGGATCGCGCTGCCTCGAATCGTGTTCTTGCCCGGACCTTTCGCCCAGGCGACTTCGTCGGCCCGAAACGAGGGCGTCGAGAGGCTCGGTCCGGTCGTGGCACATCCGGCCATGACCATTGCCACGACGAAGGCGGCAATCGAAGCAGTCGGCACCCACGGGCGGGGAGCGCGCGTGCGCCCCCGGGCGTGCGCATGAAGGCAATCGTGTGTCATGCGCAAGCGGCTTCGCCCCCGACCGTCACGCGCTCTGCTTTCGCGACAAAGCTGAGACCTCGACCGGGGGGGCGACGATCGACGGCCGATGCGCCGATGCGGTCCTGCAGTCGTTGATGCACGCGAGCAGCGTGGCCGGGTCGGCGGGCTTGACGAGGTGGCAATCGAAACCGGCGTCGCTCGCCGCGCGACGGTCCTCTTTCTGCCCATAGCCGGTCACTGCGATCAATACCGTGTCGCGCATTGCCGGCATCCGTCGCAGCCGACGCGCGACCTCGTAGCCGTCGATCAGCGGCAGTCCGATGTCTAGAATCACGACATCGGGCACGAAAGTCTCGACGCTTGCCAGCGCCTGTTCACCGTCGCCTGCGGTGCGGACCTCATATCCCGCCAGTTGCAGCAGCACGGTGATGCTCATAGCCGCGTCGTGATTGTCGTCTACGATCAGGATTCGCCGGTGCGTCGACACGCGCGCGACCTCCGCGGATACCGAGGTAACCGGTTCGGTTGACGGCACGACCGCCAGGCAGGGGAGGTAGAGAACGAACTTCGAGCCCTTGCCCGGCCCGTCGCTGAACGCTTCCAAGCGACCGCCATGCATCTCTGCCAACCTGCGCGCGAGCGTCAGGCCGACCCCCAATCCCCCCTGCGTCCGGTCGAGTCCGCGCGAGCCCTGCGAAAAAAGATCGAAGATGCGCGGCAGCAGTTCGGCGTCGATTCCCATGCCGTGATCGCGCACCTCGACGACGGCCTCGTTCGTCTCCCGGCGCGACGTGAGTTCGACACGGGTCGCTTTACCGCTGTATTTCGACGCGTTGTGAAGAAGATTCGACACGACCTGCGCCAGGCGCGCCGCGTCCGCCTGCAACCAGACCTGTGTGGGGCCGAGTGCGACCGACAGCGTCTGCTCCTTGGCGTCGAAGAACGGCTGTGCGGTCTCGACACTCTGTGCGAGCACCGCATTCAGCTCGACCGGCTCGCGCGTGAGCACGATCTTGCCCTGACTGATGCGCGCGACGTCGAGTAACTCTTCGATGAGACGCGTCACCTGACGCAGCTGCCGGTGCATGACATCGGACGCCCAGGTGAACTTGGGGTCGGGCGGCGCCAGGCGACGGATCACCTCGAGCGCGGTGCGGATCGGCGCCAGCGGGTTGCGCAGTTCATGCGACAACATTGCGAGAAATTCGTCCTTGCGCTGGTTCGCCGCCTGCAGTTCTTCCTCTGCCGCGCGGCGCTCGACAATTTCGCTTTGGAGGCTGCGATACAGCCGGGCGTTTTCGAACGCGGTCGCGGCGCGTCCGGCGAGCTCTTCCAGCAACGTGCGATCGAGCTCGACCGGCCGCTCGCTATCCGAGCGGTCTACTGCGACCCCGGCCAACAGGGACCCCAGCACGCGGCCGCCGATCAGCAACGGCACCGCGACGATCGACCTGAACCGTAACGGCGGCTCACTTTCACGCTCGACCGCGAATGACGCGGCGTCGAGCTGCTTGCGTTCGCCGTCGTCGAGCGTGATCGGCTGCCTTTCCTCGACCACCCGATGCAACAACGACTGCACCGTCGGTGCCAGATCAGCGATCGGTGTCGCGACGCGCTGCGCGCCCCCGCCTGCAGGGGCGGAACGTGCCGTGGCGACAGACCTGTCGGTCGGCGCACCGTCCGCGTCCACCAGCATCACGACTGCGATCGTTGCCAGACTCGGCACGAGGAGTTCCGCCAGCTGCTCGACACCCACCTTCATCTCGAGCGAAGCGTTCAGCACCTGGCTTGCCTGCGAGAGAAATGCCGAACGTCGATCGTTCTGCTCGGCCGCGCGCCGCGCAGCTTCGGCGGCCATGACCTCGATGCGCGCGTCGGCCTGGCGCGTGATCTGCCGTTGCAGCGCGAACAGCGAAACGAAGACCTTCACCTTGCTGCGCAGGATCTCGGGCACCACCGGCGACATGATGTAGTCGACCGCGCCGAGCGAATAGCCCCGGGCAGTCTGGATCTCGTCGACGAACGAGGTGACGAAGATGATCGGCGTGTGCGCCGAGCGTTGATACTTGCGGATCATCTCGGCGGTGTCGAAGCCGTCGATGTCGGGCATGTTCACGTCGAGCAGGATGACCGCGAACTCCCGCTGCAGCACCTCGCGCAAGGCTTCCCTGCCGGAGCGTACGAGCACGAGATTCTGGCCGAGTTCCTCGAGTACCGTGGAGAACACCAGCAACTTCTCCGGCAGGTCGTCGACGATCAGGATGTTCACCCTCTCGTCGACCGCCGGAGGTTGGGTCATCGCCGCAGCCTCGGGCGCGCGACTCATGAATCGTTCCGTTCACCCAGCCAGCCGCGCATCGCCACCATCAGATAGGCCGTATCCACCGGCTTCGACAGATAATCCCAAGCCCCGGCCGCAATGCATTTCTCGCGGTCGCCCTTCATCGCCTTCGCCGTCACGGCGATGATCGGCAACTCCTTGCCGCGCGGCAGCCGGCGCATCTGGCGCATCGTCTCCATCCCGTCCATCTCCGGCATCATGATGTCCATCAGGACGATATCGATGGCGGGGTCGGACTGCACCAACTGGATGGCGTCGCGGCCGTTCTCGGCCGAAACGATCTGCATGCCCTGACCGTCGAGCACGCTGGCGAGCGCGAAGATGTTGCGGATGTCGTCGTCGACGATCAGCACCTTCTTGTTGCGCAGAACACCATCGGCATCGCTCAGCCGTTGCGCCGCGTCGCGCTCGGCCTCCGACATCGCGGCATGACCCCGATGCAGGAAGAACGCGGTCGCGTCGAGCATGCTTTCGACCGTCGATGCCTTGCGCACCGCGAACGCCGTATGCGCGCGTTCCCAACGCGCGGCGATGGCCGGGTCGGCGCCGTCGCACAGCACGATCGGCATCTGGCGCGCCAGTGATTGCGATTCCAGCCGCTCGATCACGTCCTCGGGGCCGAAGCCCGCCATGCTGCCGTCGGTCACCAGGCAATCGATCGCGCCGCCAGCGAGCCGCTGCAGCGCCGCCTCAACCGTATCGGCAAGCATCACTTCGGTGGTGGTGTCGAGCGAGGCGAGATAACGATCCCGCAGCGGGGTGGGCGCCATCATCACCATCAGCGTCTTCGCACGCCGGTTCGCGAACTCGTAGAGATCGGCGAGCGCCTGTTCGACCTGGTCGGCCGATTGCAGCGGCTTGGCCAGGAAACCGACCGCACCCGAGTTGAGCGCGCGCTGACGCGAATCGTCGGTCGACACCACGCACACCGGAATGTGCCGTGTCGACAGATCGGCCTTGAGCCGCTCGAGGATTCGCCAGCCCTGCATGTCGGGTAGGAAGATGTCGAGCGTGATGACTGCAGGATGGAAGTCGCGCGTCATCGCCAATGCCTCTGCGCCGCTGCCACTGACCAGCCCATTGAAGCCGTTATGGCGCGCCGCCTGCAACAGCACGCGCGCGAACGCGAGGTCGTTCTCGACGATCAGCAGCACCTTGTCGCCGGCCAGGATGCCGTTGCGATCGTCATCGGCGAGATTGAGTGCAAGCGGTGCGTCGGCTTCATGGCTGGTATCCAGTCCATTCGACAACGCCGCGCCGGAGCGCGCGACCGGGTCGGCCAGCAGTTCGAGCGCCTTGGAACGCTCGGCGTGCGCCGGCACGTCATTCTGGAGCGTGTTGACGCCGCGGCCATGGCGCGTATTGCGCGACGGACTGTAGCTCTGCGGCAGATACAGCGTGAAGGTACTGCCCTGTCCGGGGGAGCTGATCAGACGGATCTCACCGCCCAGCAGACGCGCGAGTTCACGACTGATCGCCAGCCCCAGACCGGTGCCGCCGTACTTGCGCGAGGTCGAACCGTCGGCCTGCTGGAACGCCTCGAAGATGATCTGCTGCTTGTCCGAGGAGATGCCGATGCCGGTGTCCGAGACCGAGAACGCGAATACCTGGGTCGCCCGGTTCAATTCGTCGTTGTCGCGCGACCAGCCGCTCTCGACGATGTTCATCGAGAACGACACCGATCCCTGATGGGTGAACTTGAACGCGTTGGACAGCAGGTTCTTGATGATCTGCTGCAGCCGCTTCACGTCGGTGACGATCGTCTTGGGCAGCGCCGGCTCTACCCTCACGTCGAAATCCACGTGTTTGGCTTCAGCGACGTGCCGGAAGCTGCGATCGACCGAGCGCTGCAGGTCTTCGACGCGCAACTCGCTGACGTCGACCGCAACCGTACCGGATTCGATCTTCGACAGGTCGAGGATGTCGTTGATCAGCATCAGCAGGTCGTTGCCCGAAAGGTGGATCGTCTTCGCGAAATCGACCTGTTTGCCGGTGAGGTTGCCTTCGGTGTTCTTGCACAGCTGGTCGGAGAGGATCAGCAGGCTGTTGAGCGGCGTACGCAGCTCGTGCGACATGTTCGCCAGAAACTCGGATTTGTACTTCGAGGTCAGCGCAAGCTGTTCTGCTTTCTCCTCGAGCGCCTGACGCGCCTGTTCTACCTCCTCGTTCTTGCGCTCGACCTCCTGATTCTGGTGCACCAGCAAGCGCGCCTTCTGTTGGAGCTCTTCGTTGGTCTGCTGCAGTTCCTGCTGGCGGTTCTGCAACTCCTGCGCGAGCGACTGCGACTGGGTCAGCAGATCCTCGGTGCGCATGTTCGCCGAGATCGTGTTGATCACGATGCCGATCGACTCGGTCAACTGATCGAGGAAGGCCTGGTGGGCGGGGTTGAAGCGCCGCAGCGATGCGAGTTCGAGCACGCCGCGCACCTCGTCCTCGAACACCACCGGCAGCACCAGCACGTCGAGCGCGGCGCCTTCGCTGAGACCGGTCGCGACGCGGAACGCATTGTTCGGCACGTTGGTCAGCAGGATCTTCGATTTCTCGATCGCGCACTGGCCGACCAGCCCCTCGCCGAGTTCGAGTTCCTTGCCATGCGAACGCTGTCCGCCCGAGGCGTAGCTCGCGAACAGCTTCAGCTTCGGCGTGTTGGCCACACTGGTCAACACGTAGAACTCGGCCTGCTGCGCGCCTACCACCGGCGCGAGCTCGGACAGGATCAGCTGACCCACGGTCAACAGATCCTTCTGGCCTTGCAGCATGCGGCTGAACTTCGCGAGGTTGGTCTTGAGCCAGTCCTGCTCGGTGTTCTTCTGCGTCGTGTCCTTCAGGTTGCGGATCATCTCGTTGATCGTGTCTTTCAGCGCCGCGACCTCGCCCTGCGCCTCGACGGTGATCGAGCGCGTCAGGTCACCCTGGGTCACCGCGGTCGCCACCTCGGCGATCGCGCGCACCTGCGTGGTCAGGTTAGCCGCCAGCCCATTAACGTTATCCGTCAGGTCTTTCCATGTCCCGGCTGCGCCCGGCACGTTGGCCTGACCGCCGAGCTTTCCTTCGA
>JACMMK010000122.1 GCA_014379045.1 Burkholderiales bacterium | reverse complement strand
GCGCAGCCGGCGCAGGCTGGCGCACTCCGGAGCCGGAACGCTACGACGGAGCCGGCTGGGATGCCGACTCGTACGCGCTGGCCGTCGATCAGATGAACGGGGCCGCGGCATTGCTCTGGCGCAGTCTGATGGTCTGGCTCGGGGCTTTGGCGCTGGTGACGATCGCGTTCTGAAGTCGATCCCGCTATTTGCGCGAACCTGCGACTTCGCGGTTTTTCAGCGCCTTGGGAAACGATTCAGCGCTGTAACGGGGCCTCGCCGACGCCAGCCCTTTTCTGCCGGTCAAGCTCGTCGCGATGAACCACGCTGCGCAGCGTCGCAAGCAGATTGCGCCCGGCCTCGGTCGCGACGATGCTTTCGACCTGCCCCATCGCGTTTTCGACAACCCCGTGATCGATCGACACGCCGTCGATGCCGCCGAAAGCCATCGACCACGCGCCGAAGCTGCGTGCTTCGATCGGGCGCAGATGCAGGATCGTCACCTCGCAATGCCGCGGATCGCACTGGATCGACTCGAACACCGCCTCGACATCGTCGCGCGCGCCTTCGAGCACCTGCGCGAAGCAGCCGTCGCTAAACACCAGGGCCCCGGTCACTCCACGATTCGCGTTGTTGCGACGGGCGCTGCGCAGGATGTGCAGGATGGAGGTGCGCACCTCTTCGGCGGACCCCACGATGGCATTGCGACTGAAATAGTCGAGGCTGTACAGCAGCGAGGGCATGATGGATCTCCGGTGGTGTGGGCGCAGACGCGACGCGCGGGTCACGCGTCGAGCCGTTGGATCAACGGCGGGAGGTCGTCCTCGGGCGTCGGCCTGGCGATCAGATACCCCTGCATGTCGGTGACCCCGGCCTCGAGCGCCTGTTGCGCCTGCAGCTCGGTCTCCACACCTTCGGCCACTGTGGACATGTCCAACCCGCTGCCGAGCGACGCGATGGCTTGGATCATCCATTTCGCCCGCGCGGGGACGCGCCCCTCCGCCAGGCCGCCGTTCGGCAGGTCGCGGATGAAGCAGCGGTCGATCTTCAGGCGGTCGAACGGATAGTGCGCGAGATGGCTCAGGGACGAATAGCCGGTACCGAAATCGTCGAGGGAAAGCGTCACGCCGAGCGCCTTAATCGCCTGCAGCGTCGCCCTGGAGTCGCCGATCAGCGCGCTCTCGGTGATCTCGATCTCGAGCCTGGGCGCCGCGAGACCGGACTCGCCGAGCGCCTGCGCGATGCTTTCGATCAACGCGTGGCGGTCGCGCAACTGCAGTGGCGACACGTTCACTGCGACCTGCAGCGGTGCGCCGTGACGAGGCGTCGGCCATGCGGCCGCAGCGCGACACGCGGTGTGCAAGACCCAATTGCCTAGCAACCCGATCAGCCCTGTTTCTTCGGCAATCGGGATGAACTGGTCGGGGCCGACCATGCCGCGTTCCGGATGCCGCCAGCGCGCCAGAGCCTCGAAGCCTTGGAGCCGACGCTCGGCGAGCGATACCTGTGGTTGATAGTGCACCTCGAACTGCTCGATCGCCACCGCGCTGCGCAACTCGACTCGGTTCAGCGAGATCGCTGCGCGCAGGTCGATCTCGAGCGATTGGCGTGCGCTGGCGCGCGCCTGCATCCACGGCTCGAAAACCACCCAGTGATTGCGCCCGCCCGTCTCCGCGCGGTGCAGCGCGGTGTTGGCGGCGCGCAACAGCGCGTCGGCATCCTCGCCGTGCTGAGGGGCGAGGGCGACGCCGATGCTCACGCTGAGCGTCACCGCGTGGCCGTTGACGGCATACGGGCGACCGATCAGTTCGAACAAGCGTGCCGCGACCCCTTCTGCCACGTGGCCGTCGGGGAGCAGCACGGCGAATTCGTCGCCGCCGATGCGCGCGACCGTCGCCTCTCCGGGCACCGCAATCAGGATCCGACCCGCAACCCTGGCCAGTACGCCATCTCCGGTGACGATACCGGTGCTGTCGTTGATCGCCTTGAAGCCGTCGAGATCGAGGGCCAGCAGCGCGGGATACGCGTGCCCGGGGCGACGGTGCGCAAACGCACCCGCCAGCACCTTGTGCAGATGCGCGCGCGTGCACAGGCCGGTCAGGGAGTCGGCTTCGTGCGGGATAGCTGCGACGGTAGTGCCGGTCGCCGCGGGACTTTCACGGAACATGTCGAATTAGGGCGTAGTGAGGCTCGAGCGTTGATCACGGAGGCGATGGTGCGCGGGTTGTCGTCAGTCGACCTTCGAAGTCGACATGGCCGTGTAGTTATCGGCGGGGTTCCACTGAACTTTCGGGTCGGGCCTACGCTTACAGCCAGTCCGGAAAAGCGCGCGCGGACGGCTACGCACGAATACGCCTGAACCCATCCGCCGGCGCGTGGGACCGGACCCCCGTCCGCACCGACTCGCTCGTCAAGCGCGGTGCCGACGACGGCGTTCAGTTCCCGGCCGGCTCGCGCAGCCGCGCGATGTCGATCGGGCCCCGGAACTGCCGCGCGAGCAAGGCGCCGAGGGTCGCGTGGTGACGATCGCCATCGCCGGCGAAGTGCTCCGGAAGCCGGTGCCACGGCAGTTCCGGATGCCGGTGGTGGACGCCGTGCAGCGTGAAGTTCAGCATCATCGCCTGCACCAGTCGCGGCGCGTGCAGATTCAGCGCGAAGGCGCGCGCCGTCAGCGGCGTTCCGTAATGGTAGACGTTGTCGAGAACGGAAACGCTCAGTGCGCGCGAGGCGAGCAGCGCGACATACATCCATGCATGGTCGCCGTAGGCCCAGAGCACGGCGCCGTGTACGCCGAACACGGCGAGCGCGTCGACGCGTGCAGCACCGAGCGTGCGCGTGCGCAGGATGGTCTCGATCAGGTGCGGCACGATCGGCTGGCTGCGCCCGAGTTGCGCGGCCAGTGCACGCAGCCTGCGCGCCGGCAGCAGCAGCGCGGGTGCCGCGAGGACTTCCGCGACATAGAGGCCGCCACACAGGCGCCAGTAGTAGGCGACGCGGGCCGACCAGGGCCGCACCAGCGCGGGGTCGTAGGCTTCGGCCGCGTCGAGTTCGGTACGGTTGTAGCGATGGTGCAGCAGATGGCCGGCGCGCAACAGCGCAAATGGCGCGCCGTGGGCGATCGAGAGCAGGCGCGCCGCGACCAGGTTGCTGCGCCGATTGTCGGCCAGCACGCCGTGGATGGCTTCGTGGATCAGCGCCCACAACGTGGGGTTCGCGATCGCGACCGGCACCAGCACCAGCGCCCATACGGTATCGCGCGGCAGCAGTATCGGCACCACGACCATCGCGAGCGCGAGCAGGCCGACTACGGGGGTGAGAACCACAACAGTGCGGTGGCGAGCGAGCATCGGATGAGGGCAAGACGAACCGGGCGGGCGCTACAGGATCAAGCGTGAGGTCTGGGACAGTTCTGCATTATTGTCCATCCCGCGCATGACCGCGCGATGGCGCGCTACAGTGCCGCGATCCGAAGCAACGGCCCGAGCGTACGAGGAAGACCCATGACATCCCATGCTATCGAGCGCCCGTCGCTCGGCGAACTCGAAACCCCTGCGTTGTTGCTCGACCGCGCGCGCATGCAGTCCAACATCGAGCGGATGCAGCGCCACGTGAGCGCGCTCGGCTGCGCATTCCGTCCGCACGTGAAGACCAGCAAGAGCGTTCCGGTGGTGCGCGCGCAGCTCGCCGCTGGCGCGCAGGCGATCACCGTGTCGACGCTGAAGGAGGCCGAGCAGTTCTTCGACGCCGGCATCCGCGACATCCTGTATGCGGTGGCGCTCGCGCCGAACAAGATCGCGCACGCCTTCGCGCTGCGGGCGCGTGGCTGCGACCTCGCAGTCATCGTCGACTCGATGCCGGCGGCCGCCGCGATCGTC
>JACMMK010000121.1 GCA_014379045.1 Burkholderiales bacterium | reverse complement strand
CGCGATCACGCTGTGGGCGAATATGGTCGGCTGTCCATCGCATTCGAGCAACACCTCTCTAACCAGGAAACCGAGTGGCCGCGGCGTTGTCCGCGGATCGTTCATGCCAGCCATTGCCACACGCTGCGCCGCGGTCAAGCATTCAGCCTCGTCGCTGCACGGCCGGCCGCGGCGCTGCGCGAGCCGGATAACCTGAAACCGAGCAGACACCCGCTGCAACCGTTGCGTCAGCGAACCTCTATCCGTCATCCACCCCCGCAGCGGGCGGGGGGCAAGCGCGACCCCATGCCAGCGTTGGCGTGCGGGATCGGCTCTCAGGGTTGAATTAACGGCAGCAATACGCATGACTTGACGCAGTCACGAGAACGCGACGGGAACGGTCGAAAAATCGGTCTTTCGGGGCGCTTAATGAGTGCGGGACGTTAAGCAAATGAGTCAATTCCAGGTAAGCAAGCGCTCACCCGTTCAACCATTCCCGCGCTTCCGGTAACCACCGCGCAAGGTGCTTTTCAACCGCCTCGGGATCGGTGTCGAGCAGGAGTTCAGCCACTTCGCACGCAGCCTCGAGCAGATCGACGTCGCGGACTGGATCGGCGAAGCGCAGCATCGGTAGCCCGCTCTGGCGAGCGCCCATCAGCTCGCCGGGACCGCGGAGTTCGAGATCACGGCGTGCTATTTCGAAACCGTCGGTGCTCTCATACACGACCTTCAGTCGTTCACGCGCCAGCGTCGACAACGGTGTCTGATAGAGAAGGATGCAGGTGGACTTCGCACTGCCACGACCGACCCGGCCGCGCAGCTGATGGAGTTGGGCGAGCCCCATTCGTTCTGCGTGTTCGATCACCATCAACGACGCGTTGGTGACGTCGACGCCGACTTCGATGACGGTGGTGGCGACCAGCAGTTGGAGTTCGCCGCACTGGAAGGCCGACATGGTCGCCGATTTTTCTGCCGCCTTGAGTCGCCCATGAAGGAGGCCGACGGCGAGTTCCGGAAACGTCGCGCACAGCGCAGCGTGTGTGTCGACTGCTGTCTGCAATTGCAGCGCCTCGGACTCTTCTATCAGCGGGCAGACCCAGTAGGCTTGGCGACCCTGCATACAGGCGTCGCGAACGCGTTGGATGACTTCGTTGCGGCGGCGATCAGCGACCAGGCGGGTGGCGATCGGGGTGCGGCCGGGGGGGAGCTCGTCGATGGTGGAGATGTCGAGGTCGGCGTAGTGGGAAATCGCGAGGGTGCGGGGGATGGGGGTGGCGGACAGCATTAGCAGGTGGGCTTCAGGCATCTTTGACCCCACCAGCCGGGTCGGAGAGCTCCACACTTGCGTACCCTTGCCGCGTAAAGCGACGCGCTGGTGAACACCGAATCGATGCTGCTCATCCACGATCGCAAGAACGAGATTGTTGAAATGAACGTCCTCCTGTAACAACGCGTGTGTGCCGACGACCACCCGTGCGTCGCCGCTCGAGATTCTCGCAATCGAATTCCTGCGTTGCGTTCTTGGGAGATTGCCTGAGAGCAGCAGGACACTAAAGCCATGACGCTCGAGCCAGCCGGAAAAGTCGCGAAACGTCTGCTCCGCAAGCATTTCTGTCGGCGACATGACAACGACCTGCCCCCCCGATTCCAATGCGCGCGCCGCTGCCAATGCGGCGACGATGGTCTTGCCACTGCCGACATCACCCTGCAAAAGCCTCTGCATGGGCCGGGCGCGCGCAAGATCGGCCGCGATCTCCATTTCAACGCGATGTTGGGCGGCGGTCAGGCCGAATCCAGCGGCACTCAGAACAGATTGCCCTAGTGCACCCTGCCCACGCAACGGCACAGCCACCCGGGACGCCCGCTTCCGCATGTGTGTTCGAATCGACAGTTGCTGGGCGAGCAATTCGTCGAACTTGATGCGTCGCCAGACCACATGCGTTCGGTCAGCCACGCTGCTACTGTCGATATCAGGAGGTGGCGCATGCAACAAGCGAACGCTTTCTTCGAAACCGCTTAAACCCCAACGGTTCCGAATCTCCTTACTGAGCGAGTCGGAAAGATCACATGTGCGCATTGCCAAATCGACTGAGTCTTTCAACAGCGCCTGCGTGACTCGCTTGGCGCTTGGATAGACTGGGGTAAGCGTTTCACTCAGCGACATGCCAGTCGCCACCAGCCGACAGCGTGGATGAATCATTTCCAGGCCATCGTAGCCGTCTCGCAGGTCGCCGTAAGCCCTCACGCGAACGCCAGGTCTGAACGACTTCTCCTGAGAGGGGTAGAAGCTGAAAAACCGTAGCGTCGCTTGAGCCGAGCCGTCTCGTATCGTGACCACAAGCTGGCGACGCGGCCGGCGCGAGACTTCACACGCGATCAGCTCGCCTTCGACGAGTATCGGCCCGTTGGAGTTGCCCGACGCGATCGGACAGATGCGAGTCTCGTCGTCGTAACGCAAGGGGAAGTGCAGGACGCAGTCGTCCAGACGCTTCAACCCGACGCGAGTCAGTAAAGCGAGCCGTGCTTGAAGCGCACGCGGATTGCGGTTCGAATCCACGACGCGGTTGACCATAGCCATCGACAGCGCTGACTTTATGGATGCCCGCGCCAACGCAAATAGTCAGCGCTCGAAATGGTGGAGACGAAGGGGATCGAACCCTCGACCTTCGCATTGCGAACGCGACGCTCTCCCAGCTGAGCTACGTCCCCACGGCTCGCAGTGCGTGGCACCACGAACGTGCGAAATTATGCCCAAATCCTGTGCACCCGTAAATCGGTATCGGTCGGGCCATTCCGTATACTCGGCGGCAATGGGTTCATACCCGCGTCCCGGCACGCCACGACCATGCAGATCACCTCCCCCTTCGCCTACCCCGAAATCGACACGCTGAAGAAGACCGACCGGGTCGTGATGCCCAAACCCGGGGATACGCCGTCCTTCTGCCGCGAGCTTCACGTGATGCCGGTCTCCTACACCGAAATCCCGGTAGCCCAGCGCGATTATCCGATCGTCTTCGTCACCTCCGACAACGGCGCGAGCTACATGACGATGGTCATCCTCGGCCTGAAGGCGAAGCAGAATCTGTTCGTGTCCCCGCTCGGCTGGGATCGCTCGGTGTACGTCCCGGCGTACGTGCGCCGCTTTCCGTTCTGCATGGCGAAAGTGACCGTGGACAACACGCAGCGCGACGAACGCGTCGTCTGCGTGGTCAAGGAATCGGTGGTGCCCGAAGGCGACGCGCTGTTCGACACGAGTGGCAACCCCACGGCCGAATGGCAGGCGCTCGAGAAGCTCCTGCAGGAATACGAGACCGACCTCGTACGCAGCGAAGAACTCTGCAAGGCGGTGGCCGAGATGGGGCTGCTCGAGTCGTTCAACATGCAGGCTTCGCTCACCAGCGGCGCGACCCTCCAGTTGACGGGCATGCATCGGGTCAACGAGACGAAGCTGAACGAACTCGACCCGGCCAGGCTGCAGGAGCTCGCGCGCAAGGGGGTGCTGTCGCGCGTCTATTCGCACCTGCTGTCGCTCGAGAATTTCCGACGGCTCACCGATCGCGCGGCCTCGGTCGAGCCGGCGGTCAGCGCGCCTCCGGGCTCGCTGCAGTGATTCCCGCGCCGCGGCGCGCGGAGACGACGACCATGACGATGCCAGCGAGCGCCATCGGCACGCTCAGCCATTGCCCCATCGTCAACCCCAGGCCGAGCGTGCCGAGAAACGAGTCGGGCTCGCGCGCGAACTCGGCGACGAACCGGAACACCGCATAGCCCGCGAGAAACACCCCCGAGATCACCCCGCGTGCCCGCGGCTTGCGCGCGACCCACGCGAGCAGCACGTAGAGCGCGACGCCTTCCAGCGCGAACTGATACAGCTGTGAGGGGTGGCGCGGCAATGGGTCGACCTGCGGGAAAATCATCGCCCAGGGTACCTCTGTCGGTCGTCCCCACAGTTCGCCGTTGATGAAGTTGCCGATGCGCCCGGCCGCGAGCCCCAACGGTATCAGCGGGGCGATGAAGTCGGTCACCTGCAGCCACGGCGTCCCGATCGAGCGCGCATACAGCCAGGTCGCGACCAGCACGCCGACCAGACCGCCGTGAAACGACATGCCGCCCTGCCATACGTAGAACACCGAGATCGGATCGGCAAGATACTCGCCCGGCTTGTAGAACAGGATGTAGCCGAGCCGGCCGCCCAGCACCACGCCGAGTACGCCGTAGAACAACAGGTCATCGACCTGAGACGTCGAAATGCCCCAGCGCGGTTCGCGCTTGGCTCGGCGTTTGCCGAACAGCAGGAACAGGCCGAACGCCACCAGATACATCAGGCCGTACCAGCGGATCGCGAGCGGCCCGATCTGCAGGGCTATAGGATCGAAGTTCGGATGAACGAGCATCGTACGATGGTAGCTTAGCGCGCACGGAGCGCGCGCACTCGACCGCTCGTTGCACCGGACATCACCGTCTGCGATGGTGCGGACGCGCAACCCGTTGCGAGCACGGACGACGACGGGGCGCCTGCTATGATGACGCTCCGGTCCGCGGTACGGCAGTCCGCCCGGCGTGCGGGCGGCACCCGCCGCCGCGACGTGCTCCGCACACGACGGTCGAGAGGAATCTGGCGATGGCAGACAACTGGCGCTCCAAACGCATCACCGAAGGTGTCGCACGCAGCCCGAACCGCGCGATGCTGCGCGCCGTCGGCTTCGGCGATGGCGACTTCGTCAAGCCGATCGTCGGGGTGGCCAACACGCATGCAACGCTGAACCCCTGCAATGCGGGCATCCAGCCGCTGGTCGAGCGCGCGATCGGCGCGCTGCGCGCGGCCGGCGCCATGCCGCAGATGTTCGGCGTGCCGACGATCACCGACGGCATCGGCATGGGCACCGAGGGGATGAAGTATTCGCTGGTGTCGCGCGAAGTGATCGCCGACGCGATCGAGTGCTCGGTCAACGGCCAGATGATGGATGGCGTGGTGACCTTCGGCGGCTGCGACAAGAACATGCCCGGCTGCATGATGGCGATGGCACGCATCAATGTGCCGGGCATCTTCGTCTACGGCGGCACGATCCGTCCGGGCAAGTGGAAGGGTCAGGACCTCACGGTGGTGTCGGTGTTCGAAGCGGTCGGCGCGTTCGCGTCCGGCAAGATGTCGGAAGAGGATTTCCTGGGCATCGAGAAGAATGCGTGTCCGAGCGTGGGCGCGTGCGGCGGTATGTACACCGCCAACACGATGTCCTCGGCGTTCGAAGCACTCGGCATGAGCCTGCTCGGCTCGTCGCAGATGCCTTCCCCCGATCAGGAGAAAGCCGATTCGGCGGCGCAATCGGCACAGGTGCTGGTCGAGGCGATCGGGCGCAATCTGCGCCCGCGCGACATCATCACGCGCCGCTCGATCGAGAACGCGGTCGCGCTGATCATGGCGACCGGCGGGTCGACCAACGCGGTGCTGCATTTCCTCGCGATCGCGTCGGCCGCCGAGGTCGAGTGGTCGATCGACGATTTCGAGCGCATCCGCAAGCGCGTGCCGATGCTGTGCGACCTGAAGCCGTCGGGAAAATACGTGGCGGCCGATTTCCACCGGGTCGGCGGCGTGCCGGTCGTGTTGAAGATGCTGCTCGACCACGGGCTGCTGCACGGCGACTGCATGACGATCACCGGCCGCACGCTCGCCGACGAACTTGCCCTGCACGACACGACGCTGCGCGCCGATCAGGACGTGGTGCGCCCGTGGGACAAGCCGGTCTACGCCGAAGGGCACCTGGCGATCCTCAAGGGCAACCTGTCGCCCGAAGGCTGCGTCGCCAAGGTGAGCGGGCTCAAGCAACGCAGTATCACCGGGCCCGCGCGCGTGTTCGACTCCGAGAGTCAGTGCATGGACGCGATCATGGCGCGTCGCATCGTCGCCGGCGATATCGTCGTGATCCGCTACGAAGGGCCGAAAGGCGGCCCCGGCATGCAGGAGATGCTCGCGCCCACTGCGGCGTTGATCGGGCAGGGGCTCGGCGACTCGATCGGACTGATCACCGACGGGCGCTTTTCGGGCGGCACCTGGGGCATGGTAGTCGGGCACATCTCGCCCGAGGCGCAGGTCGGCGGCATGATCGCGTTCGTCGTCGAGGGCGATTCGATCACCATCGACGCCGATCGTCTGCTGATCGAGTTGAACGTCGACGAGTCGGAGATCGCGCGGCGTCGCGCGGCGTGGACGCCGCCGGCGCCGCGGTATACCCGGGGCTTGATGGCGAAGTTCACCCGGCTGGTGTCGACCGCCAGCAAAGGGGCGGTGACCGACCGCTTCGAGTAACGCGGGGGCCGGGACCGCTGCGGCG
>JACMMK010000008.1 GCA_014379045.1 Burkholderiales bacterium | reverse complement strand
TGCGTCGCGCCGAAGGCGACATCGTTCGGCCAGTCGAGCAGGCGGCGTCGCGGCTGGAAGTCCGAACCGCCGTAGCCGGGACGGTCGAAAGCGATCACGCGTACGCCGAGACGGCGCGCTACCGCATCGGTCTGGCGCGCCTCCAGGCGTGACCCGGGAAACCCGTGACAGTAGAGCACCGGTACGCCTGCCGGGTCGCCGTACTGTGCGTAGGTGAGCCGCCTGCCATCGGGCAGACGCACCGTGTCGAATTCTCTGGCTTCGGTCATCGCGTGCGGCGCCGCTGGGTCAGAGAAACCGCTCGTCGATGTCGGTCGAGGATCGATTGCCGATCTTGTCGAAATGCTCATCGAGGAACGATTGCGCGCGCGCGCGCCCGAGGTCGCGCAGCCAGGTGAGGAACTCCCAGCTCGCGTTCAGCTTCGACGAGGTCGACAGCCGGCGCATCTGGTCCTCGGCGTCGACCGTATGGATCAGCATCTGCTTCAGTCGCCCGCCATCGGTGAAGCCCTTGTCGATCAGGTCGGAGACGAACTTGATCGCGCGCATCTCGCGCATCAGGTTCGAGTTGAACGAGATCTCGTTGATGCGGTCGAAGATCTCGGTGGCGGTCTGCGGCACCTCGGCGATCTTGATCGGGTTGATCATGACCAGCACGATGTCACGCGTCGCACATTCGTAGAACAGCGGGTAGAGCGGCGGGTTGCCCATGTAACCGCCGTCCCAGAAGAACTCGCCGTCGACTTCGACCGCCTGATACAGGAACGGCAGGCACGCCGAGGCGAGCACGGTCTCACTCGTCATCTGCTCGCGGCCGAACACCTTGATCCGCCCGGTGTTGACGTTGGTCGCGCAGACGAACACCTTGTGCTCGCGGTCGGCGCGGATGCGTTCGAAATCGACCTGGGCGCGCAGGATATCGCGCAGCGGGTTGAAGTTGCCCGGATTGGTCTGGTAGGGCGACAGCATCCGCGTGAGCGAATCGAACCACTGGAACATCGGTGAGTAATCGAGATTGCCCACCGACATCCAGCGATCGAGTGCCGAAGGCTTGACCGGGGAGAACAGTGCCGCTTCGGACACCGCGCGCCAGAAGCGCTCGAGCGCAGCACGCGCGCCGTCGCGGCCGCCGACCACGAGACCGTGGGCGGTCACCGCGGCGTTCATCGCCCCGGCGCTGGTACCCACCAGCGCTTCGATATCGAGACGGCCATCCTCGAGCAGCCGGTCGACCACGCCCCAGGTGAACGCCCCATGCGCACCACCACCCTGGAATGCGAGGTTGATCCTCTTGGTGGGCAGCGACATGACGTAGGCCGCGGGCTCAGCGCCGCTCGAGCGCGGCGAGATAGAGATCGATCGCGGTATGGTTGAGCGCCGGGTTGCTCTGCGCCCCCAGCTTCTTTTCCGCGTCGTTCCAGACGCGCACGACGGTCTCGACGAGCGCGGTCGGCATGCCGGTGGCGTCGGCGACCTCGAGTGCGGTGCGCAGGTCTTTGGCCATCAGCGCGAGGCCGAAGCCGTCGGCATACGTGCCCGAAAGCACAAACGGCTTCAACTTGTTCTGCGTGCTGTTGTTGACCCCGGTCGAGGCGTTCAGGATGTCGACGATCGTGTTCGGCTCAAGGCCGAAACGCACGCCCGCGCGCACGGCTTCGCATGCCGCGAGCAGCCCGGCGGCGGAGACGTAGTTGTTGAGGGCCTTGATCGCATGCCCGGCACCGAGGCCACCGGCGATCATCGGTCGCCCCATCGGCGCCAGCAGCGGCTGCACGCATTCGATCACCTGCGGGTCGCCACCGACCATGATCGCGAGCGAACCGTCGACGGCGCGGCGCACCCCCCCTGACACTGGCGCGTCGACGAGCGCGATGCCGCGATCGGCGAGCCGTGCGCCCAGTTCACGGGTGCCGACGGGGGACGACGAACTCATGTCGATGACGATTGCTCCGGAGGCGAGCGCCCCGGCGATCGACTGCGTGCCGTCGTCGCGTTCACCGAACAGCACGCGGCGCACGGTCTGGCCGTCGGGGAGCATCGTGATCACGACCTGGCTCGCCGCACCGAGCTCGGCCAGCGTCGGCGCGCGGCGCGCGTTCAACTCCGTCGCGAGCGCGCTCGCGCGCGCCGCGTCGATATCGAAGAGCATCAGCCGATGTCCCGCGCCGGCGAGGCGGCTCGACATCGGTCGCCCCATGTTGCCCAGGCCGACAAAGCCTATCGTGTAGTTCGGGATCGGGTTCGCTGGGGTCATCGTTTCACGGTCGTTGTCTGATCGTCATCGTTGGACCGGCGCATGACTCGACGCGCTCGCCGATCGGCAGCTCGACGCCCAGACCGCGTTCGACGGCCAGTTCGAGCACGCGCCGACCGGTGTAGAGGTCCTGCAACGCCATGCCGTGCGATTCGTAGAGGGTGATCTGGCGCGCGTCGGTGCGCCCCGGCCGGCGCCCGATGATGATGTCGCCGAGCGTCGGGATGTTCTCCCAGTAGATCAGGCCGGTTTCGACCCCTGCGAGCAGGTCGCCGCATTCGCCCATGGCCACTTCCACCGAATCGACGACGATCACGTCCGAGCGCTTGACTGTCGTGAGATCGATCTCGCGTCGATTGAGCGCATTCGCGCCGGTGGCGGCGATGAACTGGCCGGGTTCGAGCCAGGCGCCGTCGAACACCGGTTCGTCGGCGCGCGTCATGATCACGACGATGTCCGCGCCCCGTACCGTGTCTTCCCGCGACGCCGCGGGGCGCACCTCGGTGTTCACCCGTTTCGACATCTCGTCGCAGAAGCGGGTGAGCCGCTCGACATTGCGTCCGAACACCTTCACCTGCGCGATCTTGCGTACCGCGCACACGGCCTCGAGCTGGGTGACCGCGTGCCGCCCGGAGCCGAACAGCCCGACCACCGACGCATCCTCGCGCGCGAGGTAGCGCGCGGCCACGCCGGTCGCGGCACCGGTGCGCATCTGGCCCATCCAGTCGCCCTCGAGCATCGCCTCGAGATTGCCCTGCGCATGATCGATCAGGTGCACGAGAAACGTGCGCGAGCGGTCCGGGCGCAGGTAGTAGGCCTTGTAGCCGATGGTGTTGATCTCGGGCGCGGCGCCCTGCAGGATATGCAGATGCCCGCCGGGCTGGCGCGTGCGGCGGCGGGGGATATCGACGGCACGTCCGTGCGCACGCGCGACGAAGGCGCGCTCGACGCAGTCGAGCGCGATCGGCATCGTCAACACCGATCGGATATCGGCTTCGCTCAGGTATCGGACCATGGCTGCCCCTCGTGGACTCGTGGCGGAACGCGATGCACCTGTCGCGAACGCGGCCCGGTAAGGTACCACCGTGGCGGCGGGATCGGCGCCTGGAACGGGTCGTGGCGGATGTTTCCACTACACTCGCGCCCAGCACGGTTTCCCCGTCGGTGGTCGTCGTGCACCCCGCGCACGATCATTCGACCACCCGACTACCGGCCTACCCGACTCCTTGACCCGAGGCTTCCCGTGAACCGCATGCCCGCCTTGTTCACCGCACTGTTACTGGCACTTGCCGCGCCCGGTGCCGTTGCCCAGCCCGAAGACGCGCTGCGCAAGTTGATCGAAACGAAGATGCCCGGCGAGAAAGTGCGCGAGATCCGCAAGACTCCCTTGCCTGGGATCTACGAGGTCGCCTTCGGCAACCGGCTGTTCTATACCGACGAGGGGCTGAACTACCTGATCGTCGGCAACATCATCGAAGCGTCGACCAACCGCAATCTGACCGACCAGCGGTTGCGCCAGCTGACCGCGATCGATGTCAAGCAGCTCCCGGTCGATCTCGCGATCAAGTCGGTGAAGGGCGACGGTCGACGCACGCTGTATGTGTTCTCCGATCCGCTGTGCCCGTTCTGCAGCCAACTCGAGCAGGAACTGCAGAAGGTCTCGAACGTTACCGTCTACACCTTCCTCACGCCGGTCGAGCAGATGCGCCCCGGGTCACGCAACCGTGCGCTCGAGATCTGGTGCTCGACCGATCGGGTGCGCGCCTGGGATGAATGGATGTTGAAGCAGGTGATCCCGCGGTCGAAGCCGACCTGCCGCAACTCGCTCGATCAGGTGGTCAAGCTGTCCGACAAGCTCGGCTTCCAGGTCACGCCGACGCTCGTGTTCGCCGATGGCGCGGTGCTCTCCGGCATGGTGCCGGCGGCGCAGATCGAAAAGTTCATGAACGCGGTGACGCCCGTGCCTGCCGCGGCGTCCGGGACGCCGAAAAAATAACGTGTTCTTCGTGCGCTGCGCGATCGGTTAGACTCCAAGAAAAAAATCGCCCGCGTTTCATTCGATGCCAGGGAGGCATCGACCCGGATGGTGTTGTACCTGACGATCGCCCTGCCGGTGCTCTGCATCACGGCAATCAAGGGCAGCACCGTGGTGGTCTCCCTGTACGCGCTCGAGCTGGGCGCGGGTGCTGCGACGATCGGTCTGCTGATCGGCCTGTACGGCCTGTTCCCAACGCTGTTGTCGGTCGCCGCGGGACGCCTGCTCGATCGCAGCGGCTATTTCCCCTCGCTCGCGTGGGGTGCGCTCGGCATGACCGCCGGCATGCTGCTGCCGTTCGCGCTGCCCACGATGCTCGGGCTGATGTTGTCGGCGGCGTTGATCGGGCTGTCGAACGTGTACTTCATCGTCGCGATGCAGAGTCTCACCAATCGCATCGGCGAGCCGGCCGCGCGCGCGCGTAACGTCGCGAACTTCAGTCTCGCAGTATCGATCGGGCAACTCGTCGGGCCGGTGCTCGCGGGTCTGCTGATCGACGGGATCGGCCATCGATTCACGTATCTCGTGCTCGCGGTGTTGCCGTTGGGGACACTGGCGATGCTGGCCGCACTCAAGTCTTCACTGCCGCCACCGCCGGGCGGCGACGTCGCGGTCGCAAAGCCGAACCTCGTCGGCATGCTGACCCGCCCCGAGCTGCGTTCGATTTACGTGATGAGCGCGGTCTCGGTGGCCGGGGTCGACCTGTTCGCGTTCTTCCTGCCGATCTACGGCCATTCGATCCAGTTGTCGGCGTCGGTCATCGGTCTGATCCTGGGCGCATTCGCCGCGGCCGCGTTCGTGATTCGCGCGCTGATGCCGTGGTTGATCGACCGGCTGGGCGAGACACGCCTGCTGGTGCAGTCGCTGTTTCTTTCGGGCGTGGCGTACTTCCTGTTTCCGTTCGTCACTTCGCCCGGCCTGCTCGCACTGCTGTCGTTCGCCCTCGGGCTGGGGCTCGGCTGCGGGCAGCCGTTGACGATGATGATGTGCTACAACCGCGCGCCGCCCGGCCGCTCGGGCGAGGCCCTCGGCGTGCGCTTCACGATCGTCAATATGGCCCACATGTCGATTCCGATCGTGTTCGGATCGATGGGGACGGCACTCGGTGTGCTCGCCGTGTTCTGGGCGAACGGCGGGCTGCTTGTCGCGAGCGGTGCGATCGGCTCGCTGCTCGAGCGTCGCAAGTGAGCAGGTCGCGCAGCCCGAAGAGCGGCGCATGACCATCGCCCAGGTGATGGTCATCGTGATGCTGACCCATCTGGGGGTGATCGGCGCCAAGCTGCTGCTCGCCCTGTTCGCGCTCGAACTCGGCGCGACCCCGTTGCAGGTCGGCCTGACCTTCGCGTTGTTCTCGATCCTGCCGGCGATCTTCGCGATCACCGCAGGGCGGCTGATCGATCGCATCGGCGTGCGCGTGCCGCTCCTGGTCGGCTGCGGCGGCGTGGCCCTCTCGATCGCGATCGTCTTCGTCACGCCGTCGTTGTGGGCTCTCTACCCGACGGCGGCGGCGATCGGCCTGTTCTTCATGATCTACGCGGTGGCCGGTCAGAGCCTTGTCGGCAGCCTGGGCGATGTCGGCGGGCGCACGCGCAACTTCAGCCAGTACGCGCTGGCGGTCGCGCTCGCCGGGGTGGTCGGGCGCGCGAGCACGGGCGTGGCGATCGACATGCTGGGCCATCGTACCGCAGCGTTGCTGCTCGCGATCGCGCCGGCCGCTGCGTTGATTCTGGCCTGGATGCTGCGTGCGCGGATGCCCGACGCGCAACCGACGCCGCACACCGCCGTGCGCCGTCCTGCCTCCGATCTGCTGCGCATTCCAGCGCTGCGGCGGGCGCTGATCGCCGCTGCGGTCGTCGAGTCGGGCAACGAACTGTTCGCGCTGTTCATTCCGCTCTACGGCGTGTCGATCGGGTTGTCCGCGTCGTTCATCGGGTTGATCCTCGCGACCTACGCCGGTGCAACGTTCGTCGTGCGTATCGTGCTGCCGCGACTGGTCGCCCTCAGCAGCGAGGAGACCGTCCTGTGCGGTGCGCTGCTCGGCGCCTCGGTGGTCGCGATCCTGCTCACGCTGACCGCGCAGCCCGCGCTGCTGTTGCTGCTCGCCGCCGCGTACGGCCTGACGCTCGGCTGCGGCATGCCGTTGTCGATGGCGCTCACGTATGCGCGCGCGCCGGAAGGACGCTCGGCGGAGGCGATCGGCGTGCGCCAGACGGTGAACAAGTCGATCGAGGTCACAGTGCCCGTCGGCTTCGGTGCGCTCGCCGGCGTCGCGGGGCTCGCCCCGCTCGCGGTGGCGATGGCGATGTGC
>JACMMK010000120.1 GCA_014379045.1 Burkholderiales bacterium | reverse complement strand
TTCACGCGGGCAAGGCTTGCCGCGATGCGCGAGACGCTGGTCGGCGAAGTGCGCGCGTTCCATCGCGCGTCACCCCAGGCGACCGGCATCGAACTGGCGGCGCTGCAGCGCGCGGCCGGCATCGCATTGCCCGATGAGATTCTGCAGGCGGTGCTGCGCGACGTCGTGCAGGCGGGCACGATCGAACTCACCAGCGGACTCGCCCGTATCGCCGGTTTCGACTCGGCGGCGAACAGCGCCGACGAGGCGATGTGGAAGCGCGTGCGGCCCGCGCTTGCGAAGACCCCGCATGCGCCACCTCAGGTGCGCGAGATCGCCACGACGCTGAAGCTCGACGAGAAGGCGCTCCAGGCGATGCTGCAACGGCGGGTCAAGCGCGGGGAGCTCGTGCGCCTCGACCCACAGCGCGTGTTCCTGCGTTCTGCGATCGTCGCTCTGGCGCGCATCGTCGAGCACACCGTGCAGAGCACGCCGGGCGGGCAGTTCAACGCCGCGCAGTATCGAGACCAGGCCGGCATCGGGCGCGGCCTGGCGATCCAGGTGTTGGAGCACTTCGACAGCGCCGGCCTCACGTTGCGCGTCGGCGATGCACGCAAGCTGCGCCGTCCCGTGACCGAGGTCTACCCGGAGGCCCCCGCACCGTAGCCGCACCTGCGACGCGCGCGTCGCGCGTGCGACAATCGCGCCCGATGCGAATGTTGCGCGCGTTCGTGCAACGGAAGGGAAACGTCCCCGGTGGGACGGCCGGACTTCAAACCCGGTGAGGGCTGTGATCCAGTCCTCCGTGCGTTCGACTCGCACTCTCTTCCGCCAGCGCGCGGACCTGCGTCTGCATGCCATTGCAGCTTGACAACGACGCGCATCGTTTCTAATGTTCACCCACCATGTTCACGTACGGCAGCAGAACCCGGGGTGAGCCGCTGATCCTTGAAGTCGATCCGGCGGGGACGCCCCGTCGGTGGCTGCTGGTCGAAGAGGCGATCACCTATCACGCGAAGCACCAGGTGGCGTGGTCGATCGGCACCACGGTGCGCACGTACCATGGCGGACTGTGCAGAACGACCGGCGAGCGTTCCGAACTGTCGACCGCGAGCATCATCGCGATCAAGGGGTCGGGCGTGTTCGCGAAGGAATTCCAGCGCGAGCCGGCGCTGATCAACGCCGCGCTGTTCGTGCGTGACCGGCAGGTCTGCGCGTACTGTGGCGACCGGCTGCGAGAGCGCGAGCTTTCGCGCGATCACATCGTGCCGATCTCACGCGGCGGGCTCGACCGCTGGATGAACGTCGTCACTGCATGTCGTTCGTGCAACAGCAAGAAAGACAACCGCACGCCCGAGTCGGCGCGGATGCCGCTGCTCTACCTGCCTTATGTGCCGAACCGCCACGAGCACATGATCCTGCAGAATCGGCGCATTCTGGCCGACCAGATGGAGTATCTGATGGCGCGCGTGCCGCGGCATAGCCGGCTGCACGCCTAACCGACACCGTCGCGCGTACCGGGCGTGTCGCATGTGAGCATGTCGCCCGACATCGCTCGCGCATCGATCTCGGATGCCGCAGCGACGTGTGGTCGAAGGGTCGGAACGCGGATAGTCGCGTGACGAGCCTTCGACCTGATCCCGACCCGTCCCGAATCAGCAGCGTGCGATCCTGCGCCGCGCACCCAGGCCGAACATCAGCAGCCCCGAGGCGAGCAGCGGCAGCGCCCCGGGCACCGGAATCACCGACGTGAGTTCTTCGCTCGAAGTGAACGAGACGCCCGATTGCACCTGGTGTCTGTCGGCGAAGAACAGGTCGATCGTGTAGTTGCCCGCGGCGAACACGGCCGTGTTCGAATGGGTGGTCAGCCCTTTCACGCCGCCATCATCGACAAACAGCTGGCTGTTGATGAACAGCCACGCGTCGTCGTCGGCGGCGAGCGTGAACGTCACCGACTTCGGTGCCGCGAGCGAGAAGGCACCCTGCCAGCGCACTGCGCGGAATGCCGCCGCGTTCGATCCCTGACCATCGGGGAAGAAGTTGCTGGTGAACGAGAACGGTACCGGATCGACCTGGACCTTCTCGAATTGCACGATGCCCCGGCCGGGCGTCCACCACAACAGTTCACCGGTGACCGGATTCACATCGGTGATCGGACCGGACGGACCGCCGTAAGCAGGGGTAGACACGACCGGCAAGCCGTTCGGACCGAGCGCGGCCTGCACGAGCCCCGGTGTCACGCCGCCGTCGATCCCGTTCTGCACATCGGGATGCGCGCTGGACAGCGTCACGTAGTAGCCGTTCACGCTGGCCGCGTTGACCTGGGACAACGGCGCCAGCGCAGCGCATGCGACGACGGCGCACGCGGCGAGCGTACGGGTGGTGAGTCGATTCATCACGAAATCTCCTTCGAGAGCGCCGGAATGGCGAGGTCGACGGAGGCTAAGCGAAGGGCCGCGATGCGCGCTGCGATCTGCTGCGCGCGATCGACGTACATAGTTCACGCGATTGATCCGAACGGCTCACTCGCGCGGCCACGTTGCGGCGGCTCAGGTGCCGTAGCGAATGTTGCCGCGCGCCTCGCGGATCGCCGCGAGCGCGCTGTAGCACGCGAGCCACGCGGTCTTCGGATTGTCCGGATCGGCGACGTTGGCGACCTTGATCGAGATGTCGCTCGTCTTGCCGCGGATCTCGATGAAATGGGTGTTTCGCACCAACGCGGGATCGGCGACGACCTTCAAGCGCGTGCGGTCGAAACCGATGCCGGCGAGCGCGAGCCCGGCGGCGATGTTGACGTTCGCCGGAAAGTGGCCGGCGCCCTCGCGCACCGGCCCGTCGTAGAGCATGGTGGCCTCGCGCAACGACTCGAGATCGATGCCGAGCCGTTCGACATAGGCGATGCCCTTCCAGGCGACCGGCGGCTTGGTCACCGCGATCGATACTTCATCGACGCCGGCCAGCGTCATCGTCTTCAGCGCGTCGAGCCCGCAGATGCCGCCGGATGGGACATACAGCAGCGCGTCGGCCGCGCGCGCCGCCGACTCGAGCCGCGCACGCAGCGCGTCGTCGGCGAGCGC
>JACMMK010000119.1 GCA_014379045.1 Burkholderiales bacterium | reverse complement strand
TCGAACGTGGTGCGCGTGCCATCGGCGCGTTCCCAGGCCACGACATCGCCTCGGGCATTGAATTGCTGCGCGATCAGCGCCGACATCGGCTTGCCGAAACCGCCCGAACCGGCCTCGTTGTACTCGAGTCCGTCGATGCGTGAGCCTTCCGCACTGAAGCGCTGCGTGGCGAGCGAGCGCGGTTCACGGTTGTACGCGTTGCGCGTCTGGAACACGAGTTCGCTGCCCGCCTTGGGCGTGGCACGCAGATCGACGCTTTCACCCGAACTGAAGCCTTCGAGCGTCGCGCAGCCCGCCGCGAGCGCGAGCGTCGCGCACAGCACCCCCGTGCGCAGGATGGGCCACAGGGGCGCATCGGCAATGTTGCGGGGCGGGCGCGCAGCGCCCAGGTCGGATAGCGCGGTGCGAGCGGCAGGCAATTCGTTCGAGGTCATTGGCGATCGTCCTTGTTTCGAGCGCTGGCAGGCGCCAGGGCCTGCCGGAACGTGATGTCGTGTGGCGAAGGGTACTTGCGCGGCGGCGCGCCGCTACCATGGGCCGCGATGCGGCATCCGACCCGGTCAAATGCCGCGTGTTAAGCGTCGTGAGCCGGCAGTAGTCGAACGGTTGTGCTATTCATCATGGATGATCCGACGCTGATCGGGACTGAACGAACGGTGAGCCGATAGCGATCGAGCGGTTGTGTGCGACGTTCAACGCGCTCATCCATTCGCACGTCTCGCCCGTCCCGGACGACGTGCGCAGCAGTTTGCGCTGTGATTCGGCGCGCTTCAAGCCCGACGCGTTTGCCCCGCCCCGCCCCTCTTTTGCCATGCTTGAACGCCTTCAACTCGAACGTTACGCACAGATCGCCGGGGTGGCGGTGCTGGTGGTCGGCTGCTTCTACGTCATCTCGCCGTTCATCGCCGCGGTGCTGTTCGCCGCAGTCGTCTGTGCGACGACCTGGCCGGTGTTCATACGCCTGCGTCACGCCCTCGGCGGGCGCCCGGTGGTGGCTTCGCTGTTGATGACGCTGCTGCTCGCGCTGGTATTCATCGTGCCGGTGGCGCTGCTCGCGATCGCGCTGACCGACAACGTCTCGCGTCTGGTCGATTTCGCGCGCGGTCTGGTGCAGAGCGGCGTGCCCGATCTGCCGAGCTGGATGGCACAGTTGCCGCTGGTGGGCGACTGGCTGAACGACTACTGGCATCGGGTTGCCGAAAGCCGCGAGGAACTGCGCAATCTCGGCGAACGGCTGATCGAACCCGGGCGCACCGTCCTGATCGCCGTCGGATCGGTGCTGGCACAGGGGCTGATCCAGCTCACGCTCGCCGTGCTGATCTGCTTCTTCCTCTATCGGGACGGCGACAGCCTGATGTGGGCGCTGCGCAAGACCGCGCTACGTCTGGCCGGGGAACTGGGCGAGCGGATCGTGCAGATCGCGCACGACACCGTGATCAGTGTCGTGTTCGGCATTCTCGGCACCGCACTTGCACAGGCGGCCGTCGCACTGGTCGGCTTCCTGCTCGCCGGGGTGCCGGCGCCGCTCGTGCTCGCGATCGCGACCTTCTTCCTGTCGATGATTCCCGCCGGACCACCGTTGATCTGGATCGGCGCGACCGTGTGGCTGATCTCCGAGGGTCACCTCGGCTGGGCGGTGTTCATGGCGATCTGGGGCGCATTCGGCATCAGCGGCATCGACAACGTCGTGCGCCCGATCCTGATCAGCCGTGGCGCCGACCTGCCGTTCCTGCTCGTGTTCATCGGTGTACTCGGCGGCATTCTCGCGTTCGGCTTCATCGGCATCTTCATCGGACCGACGCTGCTCGCGCTCGCGTATGCACTGTTACAGCACTGGATCAACAGCGAGGCGGAAGTACCGTTGCTCGACTATCCGCTCGACGATTGACGCGACCGGCACGCGCACCTGGAACAACGGTGGGCAAGGCCCTTGAACAATTCTCCGAGGTCTCGAGAGCACGCCATGTATTCGTCGGTGGATCGGCCGAGCGTAATCGCGTTCATCGCCGCACTGCTCGTGCATGTCGGGGCAATGGCGCTGGTGCCGCCGGTCGATGTTCCGACAGCGCGCACCGAGCCGCCACCGATCGTAGTGAACCTGGCCACTCCGCCGCGAGTGCTGCCGCCGCCGCCGTCGAATCCGCCGCCGGCGCCGTCGAGGCCCGTGGTGAAACCGCCCTCGCGTCCTG
>JACMMK010000118.1 GCA_014379045.1 Burkholderiales bacterium | reverse complement strand
GGCTTGCCCGCACCCGGCGCGGCAACTTCGACTGGTTCATCGACGCGCTGCAGGAGGCGCAGCCTTTCGATCAGGCGTTCGTCGAGAGCTTCGGGCAGCCGCTCGAAACGACCTACCGTAACTTCGTGGTCGAGCTCGGGCTCGGCGCGGACGAAGCGGGCGCGCGGTGACCGCCGCGGGCCGCGCACCGCGCTGTCCGTGCAGGAAAACGAGGCCCGCATGGCGCTCGCAACATGCGGCGGATCCGCCGGGGGCGGACGTCGTCGCTACTGCAGAACGTCGAGCCGACCCTCGCGTACCAGGCGCGCATAGCGCTCGATATCGTTCGCGAGAAACTTCGCGAAGTCGACACTCGAATTCGGCACCGGCTCAGCCGCGATCTGCAGCAGGCGCTCCTTGATGCGTTCGGTCTGCATCGACTTGATCGTCGCCTGCTCGAGCAGTGCAACGGCGTCTTTCGGCGTTGCCGCCGGCGCGAACAGCGCAAACCAGCTCCCGAACTCGTAGCCGGGAAACGTCTCGGCGATGGCGGGCACGTCGGGCATCGCGGGCGAGCGCCGGCGCGCTGTGGTGGCGAGCGCGCGTACTTTTCCGCCCTTGACCTGCCCGACGGCCGAGCCGGCGAGATCGAACAGCATCGTCACGCGTCCGCCGATGATGTCGGGGTAGACAGCGCCGCTGCCCTTGTACGGCACATGGGTGATCGTCACCCCGGCGCGATCCTGGAACAGCTCGCCGGCCAGATGACTGCTGGTGCCCGGTCCGGACGACCCGAAGAACAACGACCCGGCTTTCACCTTCGCCGCGCTGATCAGATCGCTGACCGTCTTGAACGGGCTGTCTGCGGCGACGACCAGCAGGTTCGGCACGGTCGCGATGCCGGCGACCGGGATCAGATCCTTGCGCGGGTCCCAGTTGAGTTTCATCAGGCTCACGTTCGTCGACACCGACAGTGAACCGAGCAACAGCGTGTGCCCATCGGCACGCGACTGCTTCGCGACATGCTCGGCGCCGATGTTGCCGCCGGCACCCGGGCGCAACTCGACGACGACGTTCTGACCTAGCAGCTTGCTCATCTCGACCGCGAACTCGCGCCCGAGCACGTCGGCGGTGCCCCCGGGTGCGAACGGCACGACCATCGTGATCGGCCGCGACGGATAGGGCTGGGCGTGCGCGTCCTGCAGCGCGGCCCCGGAAGCAGCCGCGCCAAGCAGCATGGCGGCTACCTGATGCGCAGACGCGGACGAGCGCACCGGGGTGGCGTGACGCGCGACGGGGCGAGACGGGAAGGATAGAAGTTTCATGGGGACTGGGTCGTGAGGAACCTGCTTGAAGGAGAACTGCGCTGCAGCATGAACTATGCCACTGATCCTCCCGGATCGACCGATGCATCTGATCTCCACACGACGCGACCCCCGACCATCGTCAGTTCGGCGCGTATATCGCGCAGCGTCGCGTCGTCGACCGCGAGCGGGTCGGCATCGAGCACGGTCAGATCGGCCAGCTTGCCCGGTGCGATCGAGCCTTTGACGTCTTCGTCGAAAGTCAGCATCGCGCCCCCGAGCGTGGCGGCATCGAGCGCCTGCGCGCGTGTCAGCGCCTGCGCGGGCGCGACCGGCCGATCGGTATACCGATTCAGTCTCGTCGTCGCCTGCCAGATCGGCCAGAACATCGACACCGGCACATTGTCGGTGGCGAGCGCCAGCGGCACCCCCGCCTCGACCAGCGCGCGCAGCGGCGAGATTTCGTGTTCGCGCTCGGGGCCCAGGCGCGCCTGCAGCAGATGACCTTCCTTGTAGATGTAGCGATTGGTGTGGCTGGTGGTGACCAGGCCGAGATCGCGCACGCGTCCGACGTCGCGCGGCGACAACGTCGACACATGGCCGAGCACCCAGCGCTGATCGCGGATCGAAACCAGGCGATCGACCTCCTCGAACAGATCGAGCATGTTCGGCCAGATCGCCACCGCACGGACGTGCTGCTCGGCGCAGGCGACGAGCAGCGCGCGCGCCTTCTCGCGCGCGAGCGCAGTGTCGTAGTTGAAGCCGGCCCAGCCGGTGTACGGCATCGACCAGGCGCGCACGCGGTTGTCGGCGAGGACATCGATGTCGACGAAAACACCGGTCATGCGCAGCCACGCCGCATCGGCGTCGAATTGCGCCATCTCGGCGCGCCACTGTTCGAGCCTCGGGCGATAGTCGTCGGGGTGGGTACCGCCGCCCGATGCGGCGGCTGACCGCCAGTCGGGGCTCGCCACCAGCGCGGTGCGCATCGTCAACGCACCCCGTCGATGTACGGTCCGGTACGCCTGGACGAGTTCGGCGGCGGCACCGTGCTCCTCGAAGATGCTGGTCGTGCCGAACGCGTGGTAGGCCTGCATCGCAGCCGGCAACGTACGTGCGCGATCAGCATCGGTGAAGCCGGGCATACAGCGCAGCAGCGAATGCTCGACGATCGGCATCATCGTGCGCTCGAGGAACACGCCGGTCGGCTCGCCATCGAGCGCATGTTCGATCGTCACCGTCGGCGTCGGCGCGACGGTGTGTCGATCGATGCCCGCGAGCGCGAGCGCACGCGAGTTGGCGATCGACACCAGGGGTTCGGTATGACGCCAGAACCCCCAGATCGGCCGGATGAATACCGGGTGATCGGGTGCCGCCGCGTCGAGCTCGTAGCGGGTCGGCCAGCGCCGCTCGCGCAGACAGTCGGGGGCATCGTAATAGGACGGGGGCGTGCCGATCGGCATCGTGACGATCCACTCGCCCGGCGGTCGCGTGCGGGCGAGGGCTGCGATGCGCTGCTGCACGTCGGCGATCGAGCGCACGTCGCCGAGCGACGGACACACCTGCTTGAGTCCCTCGCGGTCCATGTGCGCATGGCCGTCGATCAATCCCGGCAGCACGGTCCTGCGCTCGAGCTCGATCACCTGGGTCGCGGGACCGATGCGTGCCGCGACCGCTTCGTTGGACCCCACGGCCACGAACCGTCCGCCTTCGAGCGCGCACGCCTCGGCGTAGGGCGCAGACGGATTTCGGGTGACGATGCGCCCGCCGCGCAGCACGCAATCGGCGGCACGCACCGCAAAGCGCTCGGCAGGATTCATCGGGGCGGGCGGGCGAGTCGCGATGGCCGATGATACGCGGCCGCGCCGCGCGCGATGAATCATCGCCGCTCGGGGCGATTGCAGATCGGGACGGTGCCGAACCCACGGACTGCGCACGGCACCTTGCGCGTGCGCACGCTCAGTTCGCGCAGTTGGCCCGCGTCACCTCGTTTACGTACTCGGGTCCGGTGCCGTCGGCGATCGGCGGACGGTAGATGAAGCGGCACTGGGGTCGCTCGGCGCTCTCGTGGATCTCCAGTTCGGTCGCCGATAGGATCGGCACGAACGGTGGCGGGTTTCCCGCGTTGAGCATGTTGAGCGCACCGATCGGCGTCGGCCAGTGGTGCGCGATCGGCACCAGTTGCCCTTGCACGGTCATCACGCCGGCGGGCAGCTGACCGCGCGCGGTCCAGAACGAATGCGCGAGCTGGGTGCCGGTATGGAACGAGCTGTACATGTACGACATCTTCGAGAACCGCGCCTCGCCGGCAGTGTCGATGAATCGGGGCAGGGCGATCGCGCCCAGCACGCCGAGGATCACGCATACGACGACGAGTTCGACGAGGGTGAAGCCGGCAATCGGCGGGGCAGGGCGTAGTGACGCCGCGTTGCGGCAACCGATCGGAACCATGCGACCATATCGGCGCGAGGTCTCGGCTCTTGAGCATGCCGTGGCGGGTTGGCAGATGCGGCGAAGCAGCCTCTTTTCGGGAGCAGCGGTTGAACCGATTCGCGATTCGTCTGGTTTCGAACGAGCGTGGCCGCGCGTGCGTGCGCACCCCCGATGTGGCGGCGCGGATGCTCGCGCTGATGCTGGGCAGCGCCGCGGGCATCGCCGGCGAGGC
>JACMMK010000117.1 GCA_014379045.1 Burkholderiales bacterium | reverse complement strand
TAGGGGCGCGCGTGGCAGCCCTGCCGCCCGCACGGGTTACCGCGCGGCCCGTCGATTGGGTCCCAGCGCGTGTAACGCTGCGGGTCGTGGCCCGCGCCGGCGCGTTCGGCCGTGCCGATTTCGCTTTGGTTCTTGGCTTCGTGCTGGTCATTGTATCGTCCGCTTGGAAAAACCCGGTAGTTTAACGGAATATGGGGCCATTGCTGGGCAAAAACAGATCCACTGTGGCTGCGCTTTCGTCCCGTCCCTCTCGTCATGCCGACGGTCTGCGCAGCAACCCGCGCAACGTGTCGCGCATCTCAGGCGTCAATCCCGCGAGAGACGTTGTTCCTGCGAGCGTCGTGGCCTGATCGCGTCGGACCTGCTCGCGCATACGCTCGACCGCCGCGTCGAGTTCAGTCTGCACCTCGGCGAGATCCGACCAATCGGCGGCATCGGCTTCGACCTCCCGCAACAACTCTTCATACTCCGTGCCGCTGAACGCCTGCATTACGCCCGCGGCGCGAATGGTCGACGGCTGATTGCGCAGGAACCCGATCATCATCCGTAACGCCCTGAGTTCCGGATGCACCGGCAACTCGTCGGGCACCTGCACCCGACTCACCAATTCAGGCTTTGACAACAGACACTGCAACATGGTTCGCACCAGCGACGGGGCCGGCCGAGTCCGCCGCACGACCGCCGCGTGAACCGCGCTACTCCGACTCCCTTGACCCTCACCGGCGCGAGACGGCGTCGTGGCGCCTCCACGCATCGATTCATCTGCTTTCCCGGCGCTGGCGCGCCAGTGCGTTTCCAGTTCCCTGACCTCGATCCTGGCGAGCTCGGCGATCCGCTTGCGCATCATCGCGGCCAGCATCGGCGCCTGTTGCAGCTGCGCGATCAACGGCCGGGCGTCACGCAACAGCCGCGTACGCCCCTCCTCGCTGCCCAGATCGTTCTCTTGCGTCAACTCGCGCAGCATGAACGCGGATAACGGCAGCGCAGCCGCGATCAGCGCTTCGAACGCCGGCCGACCTTCCCGACGGATGAAGCTGTCCGGGTCGTCACCCTGCGGCAGGAACAGGAACGCGAGATTCTTGCCGTCGATCAACTGGCCCAAACCCGTTTCGACCGCGCGCCACGCCGCACGTCGCCCTGCCGCATCGCCATCGAACGCAAACACCACGTTGTCGGTCTGGCGCAACAGTTTCTGCACATGCGCCGGCGTGGTCGCCGTGCCCAGCGCCGCCACGGCGTAGTCGACGCCGTGCTGAGCCAGACCGACCACATCCATGTAGCCCTCGACCACGAGCACCCGCCCCGCATCGCGGATGGCCCGGCGTGCCGCGAACAGGTTGTAGAGCTCCCGCCCCTTGTCGAACAGTGGCGTCTCGCGTGAGTTCAGATATTTCGGCTGATCTTCAGGGTCGATGACCCTGCCGCCGAAACCGACGACCACACCGCGCTGGCTCAGGATCGGAAACATCACCCGGTTGCGAAAGAAGTCGAAGCGCCGTCCGGAATCGCCGTTCACGACCAGCCCGACCTGCTCGAGTTCAGGCGACGTGTAGTTCGCGAAAACCTTCTCGAGGTTCTGCCAGCCCGGGGGTACGAAGCCGATCGCAAAGCGCGTCGCGATCTCGCCGGTGAGCCCACGCTGCTTCAGATAGTCGACCGCGCGCGGATGGTGTTTCAACTGCTCGCGATAGAAGCGCGTCGCCTCGCGCATATGCTCGTGCAGCCGCGCGGTCGTCTCGGCCCCTGAGTCGTCGGGTTTGCCCGCGGCGTCGCCACGCCAGGATTCTTCCGGCACGGGCATCCCGAGCTGTTCGGCAAGCGCGCGCACCGCTTCGACGAACTCGACGCCCTGATACGCCATCACGAACCCGATCGCATTGCCGCTCACACCGCACCCGAAGCACTTGTAGATCTGCTTCGGCTGGCTCACCTTGAACGAGGGAGACTTCTCGTTGTGAAACGGACAGCAGGCGACGTGGTTCGACCCCTCGCGCTTGAGCGGCACCCAGCGTTCGACGACTTCGACGATATCGACGCGGGCGAGCAGGTCCTGGATGAACGACGGAGGGATCACGAATGCGCGCCAGCCGGAGAAAGGCGCCGAGCCAGTTCGGCACTCGGGAAAGTATAAGCAACCGCTGCCGGCGCTGCCGGCCCCCCCGCAACGTCAGCCGGCGAGGCGTGCCTTGACGGCTCCGGAAGCCGCGCCGAGATCTGCCCGGCCTGCCAGGCGCGGCTTCAGCAGCGCCATCACCTTGCCAAGGTCGGCGATCGTCGTCGGGCCGCCGGCAGCGGCCGCGACCTCAGCGAGCGCGCCGGCCACCACGCTATCGATTTCGGCGGGCGTCAACGCAGCGGGCAGATACGCCTGCAGCACGTCGCGCTCGCGGGCTTCCTTCCCGGCGAGATCGAGACGGCCGCCCTGCTCGAACTGCGCGATGGAGTCGCGTCGCTGCTTGATCATGCGCTCGATGGCCGCGACGATCTCGCCGTCGACCAGTTCCTTGCGCTCATCGACTTCGCGTTGCCGGACTGCGGCCCAAAGCAATCGTATCGTCGACAACCGCTCCGTTTCGCGATTACGCAGCGCGGCCTTCATGTCGTTCTGGATTGTTTCTCGAAGCCTCATCGATCAAACATGAAGGCGAGCGCGCATGAAATCAACCCTGGTCGACCCGAGCCCTGGAAACCCGACGCCGGCGACACGTGGGCGCTGGGCCACAAACGTCCAGGCCGAGGCTACGACGGTATCGCCAAGCGTCGCCCGCCCCCATGCGGAGCCGGCGGCCGACCCCGCAGAACGCGCCGCTGGGGGACGACTGCGATCAATACATCCGCGGTGGCAGCAACTGTCCGCGCACACGTTTGTAGTGGCGCTTCACTGCCGCGGCGAGCTTGCGTTTGCGCTCTGACGTGGGTTTTTCATAGAACTCGCGGGCGCGCAACTCGGTCAGCAGACCGGTTTTTTCGATCGTGCGCTTGAATCGCCGAAGTGCTACTTCGAACGGCTCGTTTTCCTTGACTCGAACACTAGGCATGCGAAATGACGGTTGGCAGAGGGCCGAGAAGTATAGTCGGCGCGCGCTCGCTTGCCAAGCCCGTCACCGCCCTCGAAACTCGACGGCGTCGATTCAGTCGACTTTCGCCCCGGACTGCCGGACCACCTTTTCCCACTTGGGCAGATCGGCCCGGATCACCCGGGCGAAGTCTTCCGGGCCGGCGCCGACCGGATCCGCCCCCTGCTGCGCGTAGAACTCGCGCACCTCAGGCAGCGCGACGATCTTGCGCAGGATCCCGTCCAGACGCGCAAGCAGCGGCTTTGGCAGGCCCGCAGGCGCGATGATCCCGAACCAGTTCGTCATGTCGTAACCCGGCAGTCCCGATTCGGCAATTGTCGGCACGTCGGGCAATGCGCCGGAGCGGCGCGTCCCGGTGACCGCGATCGGACGCAGCTTGCCGGCGCGAATCTGCGGGATCAGCGGTACCGCGCTCGCGATCGTCAGATTGAGTTGCCCGCCTAGCAGATCGGTGATCGCCGGGCCGGTGCCCTTGTACGGAATATGCTGGAGATCGACGCCCGCCATCGACTTGAACAGTTCCATCGCCAAATGGCTGGTGCTGCCGTTCCCGCCCGACCCGTAATTGAGCTTTCCCGGACTCGCCCTGGCCAGCGCGATGACCTCCTTCACCGACCTGGCCGGTGACGCGTTGTTCACTGCCATCAGCAGCGGTACGTTCACCAGCAGCGTGATCGGCTGGAAATCCTTGACCGGGTCGTAACCGACCTTGCCGTACAGCGGCGGGTTGATCACGTGCGGCAGCGAAGTGAACAGAAGCGTATAGCCGTCCGGCACCGACCGGGCTGCGATTTCCGTCGCGATCACGCCCCCCGCGCCGCCACGGTTGTCGACCACCACCGTCTGGCCGAGCGCATCCTGCATCCGGGCGGCGTGCAATCGGGCGAGGATGTCGGCCGCGCCGCCCACCGGAAAGCCGACCAGCAGCCGGACCGGCTTCAGCGGCCATTCCTGCGCCTCGACGTGGCTCGCGCTCGCGACACCGAGCAACACGACTGTCAGCGACCGTACCGTCGACAATCCTGACTTCAGCGCCCGCAACCCTGTGGCTGACCGGCCGAACGCCCGCGCTTCTCCCGCCGAACCCTCTGCACCCTTCATCTCGCTCGCTTCACCGATCGTGTTCGCCGCGCAACTCAATCGATCGCGCAGCGCGCGAGCGTCGAGGGATCCGGGTCTGCCCCGAGGCCGGGACGATCCGGCAGCGCGATTGTGCCATCGACCACCGCGAGCGCGCGGTGCAACGGGTTCTCGCCCAATTCGCAGAACGAATACTCGATCGGTGCCGCCGCACCCCCCTGCGCCGAGTCGGTGCCGAGCAGCGCGTACGACAGATGCAATGTGGCGAGCAGTCCGGGGCCGAAGTACGGTGAATGTGCGACGACGCGCACGCCGTGACGGCGTGCCCGCTCGGCGACCTCGATGAACGCGCTGACCCCACCGATCTTGGTCACGCTCGGCTGCGCGATATCGACGGCACCGGCTTCGAACATGCGCTCGAAATCGTCCGCGCTCATCGCGTTCTCACCGGCAGACAGCGGGATCCCGGCCGCACGGCGCACGCGCGCGAGCGCCGGATAGTCTTCCGGCGGCCACACCGGTTCTTCGAACCAGGCAAGGTCGAACGCGCGCAGACGTTCGGCCATAGCGATGGCCTCAGGCGCCGTCCACGGGCAATTGCAATCCATCATCAGCGCGACGTCAGGGCCGACCGCAGCGCGCGCCGCAGCGACCGCATCCACCGTGATCTCGTGCAACTTGATCTGTCGGTAGCCCTGCGCCCGCGCGTGGGCCGCGTTGCGCGCGACGAGCTCCGGATCGCCATAGCGCAGCAGACTCGCATAGGCAGGCAACCGGACCGCGGCGTTGGCGGTCGCCGCCGCGTCCCCGGAGGCCACCTGCGGCACAGCGCCCGCCCCCGGCGGTGCGAGCAGCTGCCACAGGGGCTTGCCCGC
>JACMMK010000116.1 GCA_014379045.1 Burkholderiales bacterium | reverse complement strand
TGCCTGCGCGCCCGAACTGCTGCTCCCAGCCGGGCGGCGGGCTGAAATCCTGACCGGGCCGGTGCTGCCCCAGCCGGTCGTACGCGGCGCGCTTCTCCTTGTCCTTCAACACCTCGTAGGCTTCACCGACCGCCTTGAACTGTTCTTCGGCGTTCTTCTCTTTCGACACGTCGGGGTGGTACTTGCGCGCGAGCCGCCGATAGGCTTTCCGGATGTCGTCGGTGCTCGCGCTGCGCTCGACGCCGAGTGTCTGGTAGTAGTCCTTGAATTGCATGCGTCTGCGGTCCTCGGATGATCGAAATGTAACTGGGGACGCGACCAGGCAATCTCAAGCGTCGAACGCGCTGCATAGACATGCCTGCATGCGCGTCTCACGCATCTTCACAGGAACAGCAGCAGTACGCCGGTGTATCCGTACAGCCGATCGTGTGAAATCTCGCCGTTGCCGAAGAAGCCGACCAGTGGAAATTCGCCGAGATGTTCGGCAATGAGCTTCAACTCGGCCGAGTCGCCCCCGAACAATCCCTCGCCCCGGCCCAGACACGAAAAATAGAGTCCGCCGCGGGGAGGTCCATCGATCGTCGCGCGCGCGCTCTGCAACACACGCGCGAGATCCTCGCGCGCGCTTTTCGCATCGCGCCGGCAGAACATGATCTCGGTTCCCGGTTCGATCCACTCGCCGACGGCGAGCCACTGCTGCTGCGGGTCGATGCCGACCAGATTGCGCACTAGATAGTCGCCGCTGTCGCTGCCGCGGATCATGACCGCTGCGAAGATCTGCCCCGCGGCGCGCCGGTAGTCGCTCGCCAGGCGTTCCCCGACATCGGCGTCGAACGCCTCGAGCGCAGGCTTGTCGTCGAGCTTCATGATCACGTTGCGATGACACTCGGTGACCCGGCGGCGCGGACCGATCGGCGTGCACCCCTGGCTCAGCCGGGTCAGTACGCGTACGTTCTCGCCGAACAGCACGCCCGAGACCCCGCCCTCCGAAACCGTATCGGCCACCTGGGTCGTGAGGCCACGCGAACTGCTCAGACCCCCGATGACGAATCCGCTCGACACCCGCTGCGACACGCCACGAATCAACTCGAGCAGTTGCCGGTTCGCCGGGTCTGCGTGCAGCACCGCGAGATTCGCATCGTGCGCGCCGCAGGTGAACAGCCCCTCGGGCAGCGCGGCGGGATCATCGACGTTCGCCAACAGCCTGAAGCCGTCCTCCGGAAACGCGCCCGCCAGCGCGACGATCGCCGGCTGATCGAGATACTCGGTCACAGTCGCACACACGCCGATACCGACGGTGCCGACCCAGTGCGCGACGCCGCTCGCCGCACGCAGGGCCTCGGCGATCTGCCCGAGATCGCCCGCGAAGCGGTCCGTCACATAGACGAAGCCGAGGTTCGCATCGATCTGCGCGGACGAAATGGTGCGCGCACAGGTCTCCACCGCGTCCTGCCAGCGCGGCGACGAAGCATGGGCGCACACGAACGCCGGGCCGAGCGCGGCCGGCGGCAGCGCGAGGCTCATGTTCCCGCTCCGACGTCCCGGCGCGGTGCCCACCGTGCGCTCATCGTCCCGCTCCGAAGTCCCGGATCGAAGGATCGCCACGGCCGGTGCGAGAGCCCGACCCGGTTACGTCGATCCCGTCACCCTCCAGGTGACGGGTCCCTCGCCGCTTGCCTCGCGGGCTCATCGTGCGCCTCCGGCGCGCCCGTTCGAACGACGCCCCGGCACGTTGATTGAGCCCGACTCGGTTACGTCGATCCCGTCACCTTTCAGCTGACGGGTCCCTCGCCGCGGGCGTCGCGCGGCGCCTCCGAGCGACCGTGCCAACTCCACAATCGCACTGTCGG
>JACMMK010000115.1 GCA_014379045.1 Burkholderiales bacterium | reverse complement strand
CGGTGCCCACGCGCAGCGCCGGCAGTTCGTCCACGGTCGCTGCGGCAAGCGCGGCGGTGTCCGCGACCGCCGCCGCGATCGCGGCCGAGGCGTCGCGTCCGAGCGACGGCAATAGCTTGCCGTAATCGGCACTCATTGCCGCCATCATTCGGGCCGATGAATCCTGGTCGAGCTCGGCACCGGCTGTGTCGAACCGCGCCTCGGGTCGCGCGAACATGCGCCACTCAACTGCGAGATCGCGCGCCAGACCGAGGTCGATCGCCTCGCGCGCCGCGCCCGACTGTGCCTCTATCGCCGGCTGTGTCGCGGGCCCCTGCGCTGCGAAGAACGTGGCCAGGGTGTCTGCGGGGAGTCTTGTCGAATCAAGTGCTTGCGGCATCGCGGCCGTGTCGACCACAGGCTCGGTCGAGGTACCTTCCAGCGCCTCCTCGCGGGCGGGCTCAGCGCTCGCAGACTGCAGACGCTGCTCGAGCAGACCCTGGAAGCCGCCCTCAGGCAGCGGCTCTGCCTCGACCGCGGCGAGTCGATCGGTCTGATTCTGCGCCGTGGGCACAGCGGCGTTGGCGGACACTATCGGTAACGGCGCATTCACGGCAACTCACCTCGCATTGACCTCGATGCGAGTTTCTTCAGCAATCGGCATGCCACGCGCGGCAAATGTCGGCGCGTGCTCAGGCGTCCGCGGACGGCGCGCCCGCGTCGAGCCACTCGCGGAACCCGGGGACACGTTCGCTCATCCGCCATTCCTCCAGCACTTCGAGCGCCATCGCACGCAGCGCGCCTGCACAGACCGCGTCGAGTGCGCAACGCTCGATCAGCCACGCTTCAAGGCGGTCCGGTTCCGGGTCGTCGACGATCGCTTGCGCGAGCAACGCACGCTTGAGTTCGAGGCCGAGCGCGTCGGGGGTGGTGTCACGTTGCCTGCGCTTGCGGCGTCCGTCGGACGCATCGAGCGTCGCTAGCAGGCGCGCACAGAACACCGCCGGTCGCAGCGGCACCGCATCGGTCGAGGCGGGGTCGTCGTTCATCGTGCGACGCCGGAAGGCGACCATGCGACGGTGCACGCGAGTGCGCGCCCGGTGCCGCCCGGGCGGACGAACCCTGCGGCGTGCGCAGCGAGGTCGAGTGTCACCGATTCGAGGTCGGCGATGAGGACGTCGAGATGCGAGCCTTGGCTCAGGACCGCCACGGTCTTCAGATAGCCGCGGCACCGCGCACAGGTCTCCACGCGCGGACCGTCGAGCGCGGTCTCGGCCACCAGCGCGCCGAGCTGTTCGTGATCTGTCTGCCCGCAGAAGGCGCAGCGCAGCGTCGAGGTAGCCCAACCCGTGCCGCAGCGAGCGCAGCGCAGGCGCCTCGATCGATCCAGACCGATGAGTTCGGTCAGCGCGGGCGGCGCGCCGCACACCGGACAACCGCAATGCGGCCAGTGCGTGGGCAGCTGCGGCGCGCATTGCGCAGCCGCGGCAGTGAGCACCGGCAGCGCGACCGCGTTCACCACCGTAAGCAGCGCGCCTGGCGTGACCCCGCTGTGCCGATCCATTTCTTCGCCCTCGTCGCCTTCGTTGCCGTCATGGTTTTCATCGACCTCATGGTCTGCGGCGATCGACTTCTGCAGCAGCGGGAGCAGCCGCGTCTCGATCCAGCGCTCGCGTGCCGATGGCGCGACGCGTTCGGCGCGCGGAGCAAGGTCCAGCAGAGTCCGCACCAGCGTCGACGCGGCGCGCTGCGGGACATGCAGCTGCGCGCCGTCGAGCAACGGTCGATCGGTGTGCGCGTTGAGCCGTGTCGACACCGGTCGCACCCACACCGGATCGTCGATCGACGGCCCCAGCACGCGCACCATCGCGATCCACGGTCGCCACTCCGGATTCTGCGTGTCGAGGGCGGCGAGCCGTTGCAGACTCAACGCTCGGCTCGATGCCCGAACACCGGACGCGGACCGGCACACTCTCCCCACGAGACCACGCACCGTACCCGATGATACATATCGGCGCCGTCGTGGAACTCGGTGACGCGCTCCCGGTTACCGACATCCGCGCCTGGCTGTCCGGGCGTGCGCGAGGATTCCGGGCTCGTACACGCAGTGGCAAGTCCGACAACCGCCACCAGCATCACCGCACGCGCCGGCGTCATGGCCCGTGCACGCCCGCGCCCATCACGTAGACGCTCTCCGAACTGAAGATGACGACCACACGCAGGAGAAAGCCCCCGGCCAGCACGAGCAGCGCCGAGGCGACCATCATTGGACGCTCCGGAATCGACCACCTGCCGCGACGCATGAGCAGCGGCACGAGTACACCTCCGATCAGCACTGCGGCCAATGCCACGCCCCAGATGCCCACGAGCACCTGCGCCGCGGCGCCCAACGACACTACGACGGCCACCAGAAGAACACCTTTCAGCATCAGTGCGCCGCGATCGACGCGTTGCAGCCACTCGAGGCTGGTCGCATCGCGGCGCCCCCGCCACGTCGTCGCGAGCACCAGGACCGCCGCGGCGCCCGATGCAGCGGAACTCAGGAAGAGTCCTCCCAACACCGATGAATCGCCCCAGAGCGGCCGGTTGGTGACCGACAGCATCACGCCCGTATAGCCCGCCACGAACACACCGGAGCTGCCGCCGAGCACTGCGATCGCCTTTCCCGGCAAACCGTTCGCGAGTCGGCGTAGCGGCGACGCCGGCGCGCGGATTTCTGCCCAGGCGCCGAGCGCGGCGAGGGCAGTGAACACACCGAACAGCGCGAACGCCCACGAGCCGACCGACATCGGCGACCACGCCTTGAACATCGGCCAGCCGGTATTGGACTGGATCAGCATGTGCCAGAAACGCAGTGGCCGGGACAGGTCGACGACCAGCAGGATCGCGCTGACGATCACGCCACTCAGTGCAACGAGGTAACCGGTACGCACCACCGGGCGGTCGGCAGCGCGCCCGAACAGATGAAGCAGCGCGGAGAGAAAGAACGCCGCGCCGGCGATCCCGCCGATGAAGAAGTAGAAAACGATCAGCCAGCCCCAGTGCGGCGAAGCGGTGAAGAACGTATCAGGCATCGGCATCGCTTTCATCGACCGCCCGGCGCTCGCGAAAGCCGAAGAGCCCGACCACGCCCAGCACGACCGCGGCGGCAACGGACGACACACTGCCCCAGAACAGGTTGCGCGTCGGCATTTTGGGATCCACGGGCAGGCCGTAGACCCCGGGTTCGTCGAGCAGCAGATAGAACGAATTGAGGCCGCCAAGCATCTTGTCGTCGGCGCCGTACAGGCTCGCCTGCTTCTCACCCTGCGCCTGCAGCTGACTGAGGCGCGCCGTCGCGGTCGCTTTCAACTGCGCGATCGGACCGAACTGGATCGACGCGGTCGGACACGCCTGCGCGCAGGCCGGCTGCATCCCGACCTGCAGACGGTCGTAGCACAGCGTGCACTTCTCCGCGGTCTTGGAAACCGGGTTGACATCGATGACGCCGAAGGGACACGCGGTGATGCACAGCCGGCAGCCGTTGCACGCATCGGTCTGGATCACCACCGTGTCGAATTCCGTGCGAATGATGGCACCCGTCGGGCACACTTCGAGACACGGGGCGTTGACGCAGTGCTTGCACACGTCGCTCATCATCAGCCAGCGACCCGCACTGCGATCTTCGCTGAACTGCTCGATGAACTTCACGTGGCGCCAGTCTTCGCCGCTCAGCCGGACGGTATTGTCGTAGCTGTCCCCCGACATCGGCGGATGGCCTCCTTCCTTCGCCGGCAACTGGTTCCAGGCCTTGCACGCGGTTTCGCACGCCTTGCAGCCGATGCACACCGAGGTGTCGGTGAAGAACCCCATCGGCTCGGCCATCAGCCCTTCTCCACGTTACACACGAATGCCTTGGCTTCGTGGATGCTCACGTTCGGGTCGCCCACCAGCGCCGTGAGGTTGTTGACCACATCGCCGGTGACGACCCCTTCCCACCCCCAATGCCACGGCATCCCGACTTGATGCACGACCTTGCCCGCAATCCGGAACGGGCGCAGCCGGCGCGTCACCAGTGCCTTTGCACGGATGCTGCCGCGGGGTGTCGAGATACGCACCCAACCGGTGTTCACGATGCCGTGCGCGTCGGCGAGTTCAGGGCTCATCTCGATGAACAGCTCGGGCTGCAGCGCGCTCAGCCACGGGCTCCATCGACTCATGCCGCCGCCCACATAGTGCTCGGTGAGCCGATAGGTGGTGATCACATGCGGGAAGCGTGGATCCCCGGGTGCCGCCAGCAGATTGTCTTCGCGCTTCCAGTACTTGAGCACCGGACTCGTCTGCCTCGCATACAGCGGATTGCGCACCGGAGACTCGGCGGGCTCGTAATGCGTGGGGAGCGGACCATCGACGAGACCTTCGGGCACGAAGAGCCAGCCGACGCCGTCGGCCTTGAGCGTGAAGGGACTGCTGCCGGACAACGCATCGGTGCCGCTCGCGCGTGGATCGGCGGGTGCATCGGGCGACTTGTGCCGCGGAAAGTCCGGGACGTCGTGCCCTGCCCACTTGCCCCCGTCCCACCATACCCATCGCTTGCGCTCGCTCCACGGTTTGCCTTGCAGATCGGCCGACGCGCGGTTGTAGAGCACGCGTCGGTTCGCCGGCCACGCCCAGCCCCATTCCAGATGGGCACCGGTCACGCCCTTTTGATCCGGGGTCTTGCGTGCCGCGAGGTTTCGATCGGGCGCCGGAAAGACGCCGCAGTAGATCCACGACGCGCAGGTCGTCGATCCATCGTCCCTCAACTCGCTCGCGGCCTCGAGATGTCGCAACGGCGATGCGCTGTGATAGCCGTTGATCTCGCGCAACAGCTTGCGTGGATCGGGCTCGCCCACGACCGCCGTCGCGGGGTCGTCCGGGTCGAAGTTCCAGGTCAGTCGCTGGAAGCCTTCGTCGCGCGTTTCGGTGCTGCCTGCATAGAGGCGTTTGAGCCGCACCCCGAGCTGATAGGTGAACCACAGGTCGGAGCGACAATCGGCGGGCGGCTGCGCGGCCTTGAAGTGCCATTGCAGCAGGCGCTGCGTATTGGTGAAGCTGCCTTCGGTCTCGGCGACCTGCGCCGATGGAAAGAAGAACACTTCGGTCGCGATATCGGCGGGCGCGATCGACCCGTTCGCGATCTCCGGCGCACGGTTCCAATAGGTCGCCGTCTCGGTCAGGAAGTTGTCCTTGACTACCAGCCATTCGAGCTTGCGCAGCCCGGTCCGCTCGAGGCTCGCGTTCACCGAGGTCGCGGGATTCTGTCCGACGCAGATCATTCCCTTGACCCGACCCTCGGCCATCGCGACGAACATCGGCAGGTGCGAATGGTCGCCGGCGATGCGCGGGTGCCATCCGTATCCGAAGTCATTCGCGGCCGTGGCCGCGTCCCCGTACATCGACTTGAGATACGAGACCATGAACTTCGGCATGTCGGACCATGCACCGGTGGGCTTTGCCTCGGCCTTCAGATAATCGCGCAGCGTCGCATGCGACTTGAGCGTCGACGGGGCGACCATGTAGCCGTGGATGTTGTCATACAGCGTCGGGATGTCGGTCGACCCCTGAATCGATACATGACCACGCAACGCGATCACGCCGCCACCGGGTCGGCCGATATTGCCGAGCAGCAGTTGCAGCAGCGCACAGCAGCCGATCATCTGCGGCCCGTACGTATGCTGCGTCCAGCCGACCGCGTAGGCCCAGGCGGTCGTCCGGTCGCGCCCGCTGTTGGAAAGCACTGTCTGGGCAACCTTGACGAAAGTGTCGACCGCACATCCGGTGACGTCCGCCACCATTGCGGGCGTATAGCGGTCGAAATGGCGCTTGACAATCTGGAAAACGCAACGCGGATCCTCGAGTGTCGGATCCTTGCGCACGGGCGACTGGCTCAGGCCGCGAATGAGCGCGTCGAACGCGGTCGTCGTGTCCCCCGACGCGGGCTTGCCCGGCGCCGTGCCCTCACGCTGATAACCCCATGACGCGCGTTCGTACTCGCCGATGAAACCGTTCAACGGCCATTCCGGCTTGCCGCCGGTGTAGTCCATCAGACCGGAGAACTCGCCGTCGAGGTCTTCGGTGTCCTGGAACCCCGGGTCGACGAGCGTCGACGCGTTCGTGTAGTTGACCAGGTAGTCCTGGAAGAACGAATCGGACTTCCATCGCTCGTCATGCAGCACGTAACGGATCAGGCCGCCGAGAAACGCGATGTCGCTGCCCGCGCGCAGTGGCGCGTAGACGTCCGCCATCGCGGTGGTCCGGGTGAAGCGCGGATCGGCATGAATGATCTTCGCGCCCTTCAACTTCGCCTTCATCACCCAGCGAAACGCGACCGGATGACACTCCGCCATGTTCGACCCCTGGATGACGATGCAATCCGAGTCTTCCAGGCTACGCGGATAGTTGGTGGCAGCGCCTCGGCCCAGCCGGGTCCCCAGACCGGGGACCGAGGAGCTGTGTCATATCCGCGCCTGATTCTCGATCGCCACCACGCCGAGTCCGCGCATCAACTTCTGCTGCAGATGGTTCCACTCGTTGTCCAGGATCGCCCCGCCGAGAGAAAAGATCGCCGTGGTGTGATTGGCGACAGTGCCATCGGCGAAGCGTTCGACGAACGATTCGTCGCGCGTCTTCTTGAACAGCGCCGCGACCCGATCGAGTGCCCACTCGGCATCGACCTCTTTCCATGTGGCCGCGCCCGGCGCGCGATGCAGCACCCGGGTCGCGCGGTTCGGATTCTTGTGCAGCTGATAGATCGCAGCGCCCTTCGGACAGAGCGTGCCTTCGCTCAACGGGCTGCGCGGATCGCCTTCGATGTTGACGATCTCGCCACCGATCGTGTGCACGAGCGTGGCACACCCGACCGAGCAATAAGGACACACGCTCGGCGTCACCCGCGCGTTCGCGATGCGCAGCGTCTGCGCGCGCGCGATCGCCGGTGCGAGGCTGACGCCCAGACCTATCAGGGAACCGAGCGCCGTGCCGCCACCGGCGAGCGTCGCTTGCAGGAACTCACGTCGGGTTAGCGACATTACTCGCCTTTCTTCAACTCCCGGCCCGGCCGCAACGCGCGCGTGGGAGACATCGCGCCTCGTTGCAGCCGTCGGCCGAACGCTCGACTCAACGTGCGCGAACGACCGCCGGTCTCGACGCTCGCCACGCTTCGCCCGTTATCCACATCGACACTCCGAGCAACACAAGATCCTTGGCCAGAAACTGTCCGGGGAGCGCAGACGGAAAAGGAAAGCCGTAACCAGGCTCCCACACCCCCGGGGTCGACAGCATGAGGCTCAGCGTGACCAGAAACGTCACGATCGCGCCTGCGCCACCGATCACCGCCAGCTTCGGCGCAAAAAAACGCGCCACTATCAGCAGGCCGATCGCGATCTCCATCACACCGATCATGTTCGACAGCCCTTGCAAACCCAGTGCCTGATAGGCCGATGCCCAGATCGGGCTGTTGGCAACGAGAGGCTCGATATTCTTGGCCTCGTAGGCAGTGAACTTCAGCAGGCCGATCCACAGGAAAATCGCGGCAAGACCGTAACGAAAGACGAATTCGCCTGCGCGCATGAGGGTCGACGCAATGTCCCCCTCTCCTTGATGTTGATCTACGGCGTAACCGTCGTTGACACGGGCGGGTGATTCAATGATGACCGAGGACATGTCGATTCCTTTGCTTCGCAACCGTCGGCACATTCAGTGCCCTTGGCGCGTGACGATGCTGCTGCAAAGGTCGTAACCACGTGTGTGGCCCCCGTGCAGGAAGACCAACGCGTCCTTGAAAACAAGGAGCGCCTTAGTCAAACCGACGCACGCGGTGTGCCTGATTGCGTTGACGATTCTTCCTAACGGCCCCGCACGCGCCTACGGCCCGATGAACTCGCGCTGCGCAACAGAGCGCGCGTCGTCGCACCAGACCTCGATCCGCAGGTCCGCGTCGACCACCTCGATGATCCGGGGCAGCGCGAATCGATCGCCCATTCGACGATGCACCGCATCGCCATCGAGCTCACAGTCCGCGCTCGCGCGGCGCCAGTGACATCCCAGTATCGTACCGCCGCGACGAAGCGATGCGCGCGCGTGCGTTGCGAACACGTCCAGCGCCGATGGGCTCAGGAAGTAACCCAGTTCACTGATCACGATCAGATCGAAGGTCCGCCCCGGCCAGCCCTCGGGCAGCCACGCCTGTTGCACTTCGACATGGCGGAGGTCGGCCAAGCGCGCACGGGCGAGCGCAACCGCACGCGACGATCCGTCGGACACGAGCAGGTGGTCGCAGCGTTCAGCCAGCGCCGCCGACAGTTCCCCGTTTGCGCAACCCGGCTCGTACGCGGCCGCGTAGCGATGCGCCGGCAGACACGCGAGCGTCAACGCGCGTTTGCGCGCTTCGTACCAGCGGGACTTGAACAACCAGGGGTCGTCGGTCGCGGCGAACAGCGCGTCGAAGTGCTCGGGCGGGTGCGACATCGTGATGCGCGGGTTTAGACGAAAAAGTACTCGGCGCCCCGCAGCGCGCGGGCGATGATGGCCCCATCGAGCACCGGGCCCCGGCCGGCATCGCGCGCGGTCAACTGCGTGACATGCGCCGACAGCGCCGCGCGCTTGTGTGCGACTGCCGGCACGCCGAGTTCCAGCGCATGCAGGCGATGCCACGGGATGCGTGGATCGTCCGGTTCGGCCCAGTGCCACATCCACACCGGCGCCTCGATGAGTCGGCAGCCATGAACCGCGCTCGCCTGCGCGGCGGCGCTTCCTGCGGCGTCGTGATCAGGGTGACCATCCAGACGCCAAGTGGCGACGACGACATCGGTTGGCGCCATCAGCGCCAGCAGCCGTTCGGTCAGCCGCGTCCGGGGGTCGGCAGCGCGCCCGTCGGGTAGCCCGAGTCGTACCACGTCCGGCGCGTCGAGCCCCAGTGCGCGCAAGCCGGCGAGGCGCTCGACGTTGCGCCGATGGGCAAGCGCAACTGCGTCCCACTGCGCGGACGGGGCGTGACTCGCCTCACCGTCGGTGACCGCGACGATCAGACTTCGTCCACCGCGCGCATGATGATCGAATAGCAGCCCGCCACAGGCGAGGACTTCGTCGTCCGGATGCGGCGCGATGATCAAGAGCCGGTCGTCGCGGCCGAGCCACGCGTCCAACGCTCGGGTGGGCGGGGCCAGTGCGGCGAGCCATTCGCGCCAGGTGGGCTCGAGGGTGCTCGTGTCCTGAATCAATCGGCTGCGCATCACAGCGCCCACGGGGTTTGTGCCATCGCCGCAACCTGGGTACCGAGGCTGGCGAAATCGCGTTCCGCGTGACTCTGGCGGATGAACACCGGCAAATCGGCCGCGGTGCGGGCAAAACGTGCATCGCGACAGAAGGCAACCGCGCCCAGGGCGCGTCCCGCTTCGTCGAGTACCTGCCGGGCGCAACCCTCGGCGGCGAGCCGCGCGCGCAGCGCCACCCGACTCGCGTCTTCGCGCGGGTGAGCGTCGATCCAGTGTGCAGCCTCGCGCAACACTGATGCGGTGGCGTGCAGATGCAGATCGATCTTGCCGAGCGCCGCCAAGCGAAACGCACCGCGCTGCGGGTCGCCCCCACCCCGCGACGATTCGCGCAAGGTCTCGGCGAGCGCGCGCG
>JACMMK010000114.1 GCA_014379045.1 Burkholderiales bacterium | reverse complement strand
GGCGGTTGGCGCCTGGTTCGCGCGGGATTTTCTTCCGGTCGCGATGACGTTGGAGATCGAACGCATCGCTTCGGCGGTGACCGACGCGAAGCTGTTCGATCTGCTGCGCGAGCACAGCTTCGCGCTCGCGCTCGGGCTGATCGGGGCGATCGCGCTCGGACTGCTGTGGTTCCTGCGCCGGTACCGCGCGACCGGGTTCATCGTGCTGGGCGTGCTGGTGCTGCTGCTCTGCGCGCAGGGCCTGTATCTGTACCGGACAGCGCTGGCGGCGAATTACCCCGCGACCCGGCCCGCCCTCGAGCGGCTGTGCGCGCTGGCGGGGTGCGAGGTCGGCCTGCCGCGTGCGGCCGAGCAACTGGTGATCGAAGCCTCGGATCTGCAGGCGCTCGACGTCAATCAGCCGAACCTGATCCAGCTCTCGGCGACGGTCAGAAACCGGGCGGCGACCGCACTCGCCTATCCGGCGATCGAAGTGACCCTGACCGATCCGCAGGACCGACCCCTGGCGCGGCGCGTGCTGCTGCCCGGGCAGTACCTCGCGCGCGCGCCCGACAACCGTACGGGGCTGCGCGCAGGCGAAGAGTTCGCAGTCAAATTGACCCTCGATACGACCAGTTTGCGTCCAGTCGGCTACCGCCTCTACCTGTTCTATCCCTGAGCCGAGCTCGCCCCGGCTGCAATCAGCCGGCGCGTGGAATGTGAATCGGTCACGGATTGCCGGTGAACACGGCGCAGACCCGGCCGATGCCGATGTTCAGAGTGGGCTCATCGATCGAGTCGTCCCGACCGCGTGCTGCGCGGGGTTCGACGAACGATCGGTACCTCCATTCGACTTCGGAGTACCGACCATGAGACCTGCCGACGATGCAGACCGTCCCGATGCGATCGCTGCGTCGAACCGTCCTCCCGCGCTCGACCTTCCTACCGCTGCCCACCGCGCTCGCAGTCGATACGTGCACGAACTGTTTTTCGGAACGCGTCGACGCGATGCGCGTATGCACCCCGAGCCTTCGACCGCGGGCACCCGTGACGCGAACGGAGGCGGTGACGTTTGCCCCGCGTGCAGGCTGGCCGTCCCATCCACTATTTTCGTGCTCGGACTGGCGCTCATTGCCGTGTTCGAACCGGGAACCTATCGTGTCATCGATCGAGATGCGGCGGCCGAGCAGCGGCGATACCTCGAGTCCGAGCGGCGCGAGTTGCGCGCCGAAGGGCAACGGCAACTGGTATTCGAGCGGCGGCGCCAGAATCTGGCGGCTGCGCAACCCGCTGCCGAGGCGACCCACGCCGCGCAGGCGCCGGCCACGCCGGCAGGGCCGCCTGCGGACGAGACGGTGCTCTCGTTGCCGATGATGCCGTGAGCCGACTACCGATTGCGGCGCGCCATCAGGAGGCGAGACAGTGCCTACGTAGATGCGTGCCTCGATCAAGACCTCAGGACCACGCCCGGATAGCCCGTCCGGGCGTCGTCGCGTCACCGCGCTGGCGCGCCCCTGACCTCACCCATACGCGGAGCGAAGCAGGGCTATGATGTCAGCAGAAGAAAGACCCGCCGGGGAGGTGGCATGCGACGCGCATGGTCTGACAACGGATGCCGGATGCGCTCGCGCCTGGCCGCGACGACTGTGTTCGCACTCTGTGCGGGATCGGGTGCGCAGGCACAGGTAACGACGGACGGCAGCGTCGGCGCAGCGTTGGCCCTGACCGGGCCCAACTACGCGATCGGCGCGAATCTGGGCCGGCAGGCGGGTGCGAACCTGTTCCACAGTTTCGCCAGATTCGACGTGCCGGCCGGGAGCAGCGCGATCTTCAGCGGCCCCGCGAATGTCGCGAACGTGATTGCAAGGGTGACCGGGGGTACCCGCTCGTCGATCGACGGGCGCCTGGGTTCGACGATCGCCGGAGCGAACCTGTTCCTCGTCAACCCACGCGGCATCGTGTTCGGGCCGAACGCGAGCCTCGACCTGACCGGCGCGTTTCATGCGACCACGGCCGATTACCTGAAGTTCGCCGACGGCAGCCGCTTCGATACGACCGCCACCCCGCCTGCGACACTTTCTTCGGCGCCGCCGTCCGCGTTCGGGTTTCTTGGCCCGACCGGGCCGATCGGCATCCAGGGTGCTTCGTTCGACCCGGGAACGGGACGCGTACTCTCGTTCGTCGGCAACACCGTCAGCGTCGACGGTGCGGTCATGAGGACGCGTGCCGCGGACCTCAGATTCGCGGCCGTGAATGCCGGCGAGGTGTCGGTGGACGCGGCGACGAGCGCTGCACCCGGCACCACCTTCGGCGCGATCGACGTCGTCGACGCCCAGTTGCGCACGCAGAGCAGCGGCACCGACGCACCGGGCCGCCTGGTGATTCGCGGCGGCGACCTGCGCTTCAGCAACACACTCGTGCGCAGCACCAACGCGGCCAACGTCGCGGCGCCCCCCGTCGAACTTAACGCCGACGGGACCCTGACGTTTTCGGGCGGACAGCTTCTCGCGCAGAGTCAGAGCGCGGGTCGAGGCGCCGACCTTCGCGTGCGCGGCGAGAACGTGACCATCGATCAGGCAGCATTGGTGCAGGGATGGACGACGGGCGGCGGACGTGCCGGCGACATCGACGTCGAGGCGCGCGGCGTTCTGCGCATCGAGGCAGCGCAAGGCGATCCGGACTACACCGCCCTCTACAATCTCAGTTACGCGAGCGGCGCCGGTGGCGCGACGCGCCTGAAAGGCGATCGTGTCGAAGTGCGTGCCGCGATCATCGGCAATCTCACCTACGGCAGCGCACACAGCGGTCCGATCGAGCTCTCCGGGCGGCACATCGTTCTGACCGACGGAATACTGCTCGTCTCCGGCATCGAGCGCGGTGCCACCGGGGCATCGGCGAACATCGCGATCGCCGCTTCTGCGGCGGTCGAGATTTCGGGCGCTGACTGGACCGGTTACCCGACCACTGTCCTCACCGCCAACTCGGGCGTCCTGCGCTCGGGCGACATCGTGATCAGCGCGCCGTCGTTCGCGCTCTCGGACGGCGCGATCGTCGGGTCGAACGTCCACTGGACCGGGCGCGGGGGCGACGTGCGCGTGACGGCCGGCGACCTGCAGGTTATCGGCGACGCACAGATCAACGCGGTCGCGCACGACTACCCCGGGGCGAGCGGCCGCGCCGGAGACGTGTTCCTCGTCGCCGACCGGGCGCTGATCGACGGCGCGCGCGTCTACAGTTATTCCGACTCGCACGGCGCAGCGGGCGACGTGAATATCACCGCGAAGCAGACGACGGTGCGCGGCAGCCAGGTACTCAGTTTCACTTTTGCGCAGGGCAATGCGGGCTCGGTGCGCGTCAACGGTGACACGATCCGGTTTCTCGCCGGGCCGCGCTACGAGTTGCAGGTGGAAAGTGCGGCGAGCAACTTCACCGTCGGCGACGGTGGCAATGTCGAAATTCGGGCGACGCGAAGTTTCGAACTCGATTCGAGCGACCTGCGCTCGAGTTTCGTCCGCGTAGCAGCGACCACCCAGGGCTCGGGTCGGGGGGGTACGCTGACTGTAGAAGCGCCCTCGGTCGTGCTCGACGGAACGCTGTTGTTCTCGCGCACCCGCTTCGGCACCGGCGCGCAGGGCGGCATCGTCGTGCGCACCGGCGATCTGCGTCTGGTCAATGGTGGCAACATCGTGTCGATGACCGAAGGCGACCGCGACGGCAGCTTCATCCAGATCGATGCGACGTCGATCGAGATGGCCGACCGGGCCCGCATCGGCGCCTCGACCAGTGCCAGCGGCAATGCAGGGCGCGTAACGATCAACGCGCAACGCGTGCGCATGACCGGTGCCAGTCAGATCGACGTGAGTTCGCAAGGGGGGAGCGGCAGCGGCGGCGACCTGACCCTGAACATCGGCGAATCGTTCGAGATGGTCGAGCGCCGTGTCGTGGATTTCACCGACATCTTCAGTGGCCCGGGGTTCCAGTGGCCCGGGGGACTCAGCAGTCAGGCCACCAGCGGCGGCAATGCCGGCAACATCACGCTGAGCGCGCCGAGGATCCACCTCGACGATGCGCGCATTCTCAGTACCGCGCGGCAGGCAGGGCGCGGCGGGCGGGTGACGCTGCGCGGCGACACACTGACGCTGAGCAACGGTGCGCAGATCGATGCGCGCTCCGAGCCCGGCTCGGTCGGCGCTGCGGGTGCGATCGATATAGACGTCAGCGGTCGCGTCGAGATTTCCGGACGCAGCCTGAACGACGGCGCGTTCTCCGGTCTCTACGCCGAGACCCAGGGTGCGGGCGCGGGCGGCAGCATCGACGTGCGCGCCGATTCCGTGGTGCTCGATCGCGGCCTGATCCGCTCGTCGACGACCGGGGCCGGTGCGGCGGGAACGTTGCGCGTGCGCACTGGCGATCTGCTGGTGACCAACGGCGGTTGGATCGACGCCGGCGCGAGCGTGGGCAGCAGTGGCGCCGGCGGACAGGTCGACGTGTCGGCAACCCGCTCGATACGCATACGCGGCACCGACACGGCCTTGCCGGTGGTCGATGCGTTCGACCTGCGCATCCCACCGGGCAACGCAGGCCGCGTGCAGGGCGCGTTGGCCAGCACGATTTCGAGCAACACCGCGGCGCCCGGCGCCGGCGGCAACGTGTCGCTGTCCGCGCCCCGGATCGCGATCGAGGCCGGCGGCCGGATCAGCGCCAACAGTGCGAGCAGCGGCAACGCCGGCAGCGTCTTCATCCGCGCCGAGGACCGACTCGAGTTGGACGCGGGGTCGATCACGACGCAGGCGCTGGCCTCCGACGGAGGCAACATCGACATCCGCGTCGGCAATCGCATACACCTGCGCGACAGTGAAATCTCCACTTCCGTACAGGGCAGCGCAGGCGCGGGCGGCAACATCTTCATCGACCCGACGTTCGTCATCCTCGATCGCGCGCGCATCGTCGCCAACGCGTTCGGCGGGCCCGGCGGGAACATCTCGATCGTGTCCCGGTATTTCTTCGCCTCGCCCGATTCGATGATCGATGCGTCGTCGACGCTCGGCGTTCCCGGCAGCGTGCAGATCGCTGCGCCGAATCTCGACCTGAGTGCAACCCTGGTTGCGCTGCCTGCGCAGTTCCTCGACGCCTCGTCGTTGCTTGCGAGCGCGTGTACGGTCCGTCGAGCCGCTCAGGGCAGCCGCCTGGTCGCGCTCGGTCGCGGTGGTTTGCCTGCGGCGCCGGAGCGATCGGGCACGGCGAGCTATTTCGATCACGTGCCCGACGTTGGCGGCGTGTCGTCGGGCGTCGTGCACCCCGCGCTCGCCAGCGCACACGCGTTTCACGTGGCCGGCACCCTGCGTACTCCTGGCGCGCTCGGCTGTCATTGACGCGGAGCGCACCGCCCAGCGGTAGGTTGGTGCGGCGGCCAGGGTTCGCACACGCGGGCGAGGCACCGCAGGAGAAAGGTGAATCGGACACATCGCCGGTGTGCAGCGATCACCGAGCGCGGCAAAGCGACTGCCTACAGTGGTCTTCGTATCTGCCCGACACCTCCGGGCAGCGGAGACCGCAATGTCCTCTGCCCGCCAGCCGCCAGGCGTCGTCCCGTCCACGCGCTCTTCGTGGCTCGCTGCCGACCTCGAATACGAATCCGCGCTGCGCGGCGCACTGTGCCGGCACTTGCTCCGTCTCGATGCCATCGACCGAAGCTCGCGCTTCGGCGCCGCGATGTCGGACACAGGGATCGAACGCTATGCCGAGGGCATCGACGTCGACCCAGGGCGCTCGTGCGTGGTGCGCAGTGAAGACGGGGAGGTCGTCGCGCTGGCGGAACTGCGCCTGCTGCACGGCGACCTCCAGTCGCTGGCCGAGATCGCGTTCACGGTGGACGCCGGCTGGCGCGGCCGCGGACTCGCCAGGACGCTGCTCTCGAACCTGATCGCGCTGGCTGCGACGGCGGGCGTAACGAGCCTGCTCGCACAGGTCCGCGTCGGCAACGCATCGATGCTGTCGATCCTGCGCAACGCAGGCATGCAGTTCCGACGCGACGGCGCAGAAATGATCGGTACCCTGACCCTCGACGCTCCTGCCCGTCGATCGAGCTGAGCGAGGCGAGCGTGAGTGGCGAAACGCTCGCGTCCCGGTGTCATTCAACCGTGCAACAGTTATCATTCAGCGACAGCGCAGCGTAGATAAAAAGCCGCTGCCAAGGGGGAGGCCGATCGCGTTGCTCGTCTGCGACACGCATCTTCGATACGGCGCGCGCGGCTGGACGTCGGCGATCTCGCTGGCGTGCATCGGGCTCTCGCTGCTGTCGGCCCTCGCCCGTGCCCAGTCCGGCGTGCCTTCGGCAGACCAACCCCTGCGTCCGCGCGAACTGCCCTCGCCCGGGCTCGAGCCGCAACGGCCGGTGCCGCGTCCTGAACTCACGTTGCC
>JACMMK010000113.1 GCA_014379045.1 Burkholderiales bacterium | reverse complement strand
CCGCCGCCGGAGACCGAACGCCTGCAGTCGCCCGCGGACCGCGAGGAGCTGAACGGGCTCTACGAGTGCATCCTGTGCGCGTGCTGCTCGACCTCGTGCCCCTCGTTCTGGTGGAACCCCGACAAGTTCGTCGGCCCCGCGGGTCTGCTGCAGGCCTACCGGTTCCTGGCCGACAGCCGCGACGAGGCGACCTCCGAGCGTCTGGACAATCTCGAAGATCCGTACCGGCTGTTTCGCTGCCACACGATCATGAACTGCGTCGACGTCTGTCCGAAGGGTCTGAACCCGACGCGCGCGATCGGCAAGATCAAGCAGTTGATGGTCAAGCGGATGGTGTGACGATGATGCAGACCGAGGTCGCCCGCATCGAAGAAAATCGGTTACGCTGGCATTGCCGTCGCGGCCTGCTCGAACTCGATCTCGTGTTGCGACGGTTCATGGATAATCGCTACGCGACGCTCAAGCCGCCGGAGGTCGAGTTGTTGAAGGAACTGCTCGACTACCCCGACCAGGATCTGTGGGACATGATCATCGGTCGGCTGCAACCTGCCGACAAACGGGTGACTCCGGTTCTGGAAATGTTGCGCGCGGCCTGACCGCGCGTTTTTGTATCCGCGCCGACCTGCCCGGTCGACCTGTCACAGGACCGCGCGATCCCGCTCAGGAGAGTCTGATGGACAGCAAAGCCAACGCAACCCTCTCGTTCAGCGACGGACGTCCGTCAGTCGAGTTCCCGATCTACGGCGGCACGATCGGCCCCGACGTGATCGACGTGCGCACGCTCTACAGCAAGACCGGGGCGTTCACCTACGACCCCGGGTTCATGTCGACGGCGAGTTGCAAGTCGAGCATCACGTACATCGACGGCGATGAAGGCGTGCTGCAGCATCGCGGCTACCCGATCGAGTCATTGATCGATCAGTGCGATTTTCTCGAGGTCGCGTACCTGATCCTGAAGGGCGAGCTGCCGAACCCGAAGCAGAAGAAGGAGTTCGACCACACGGTCACCATTCACACGATGGTGCACGAGCAGCTGGCGCGCTTCTATTCGGGGTTTCGCCGCGATGCGCACCCGATGGCGGTGCTGTGCGGCGTCGTCGGCGGCATGGCCGCGTTCTACCACGACTCGCTCGACATCCAGAATCCGCAGCACCGGATGATCTCCGAGTTCCGGCTGATCGCGAAGATGCCCACCGTGGTCGCGATGACCTACAAGTACAACATCGGCCAGCCGTTCATGTATCCGCGCAACGATCTCGGCTACGTCGAGAATTTCATGCGCATGATGTTCGGCGTGCCGTGCGAGGAGTACACCCCCAACCCGGTGCTGGTGCGTGCGTTGGAGAAGATTCTGATCCTGCACGTCGATCACGAGCAGAATGCATCGACCTCGACGGTACGCCTCGCCGGCTCGTCCGGTGCGAACCCGTTCGCGTGCATTGCCGCGGGGGTCGCCAGCCTGTGGGGACCGGCACACGGCGGCGCGAACGAAGCGGTCTTGAAGATGCTCGACGAGATCGGCGACGTGTCGAACATCGACAAGTTCATCGCGCGCGCCAAAGACCCGGCGGAACAGTCGAAGCTGATGGGCTTCGGCCACCGTGTCTACAAGAATTACGATCCGCGCGCGCGCCTGATCCAGGGCGCGTGCCATGACGTGCTGGCCGAACTCGGGCTCGAAGACAACAAGATGTTCAAGCTCGCGCTCGCACTCGAGAAGGTCGCGCTCGAGGACGACTATTTCGTCAAGCGCAAGCTGTTCCCGAACGTCGACTTCTACTCGGGCATCGTCTACAAGGCCCTGGGCATTCCGGTGTCGATGTTCACCGCGCTGTTCGCGCTAGCGCGCACGGTCGGCTGGATCGCGCAGTGGAACGAAATGGTCGAAGATCCGGATCAGAAGATCGGTCGTCCGCGACAGTTGTTCCTCGGCGAGACCTCGCGCAAGCTGAAGCCGTTGAGCGAACGCCGCTGATCGGAGAACGCCGACTTCGAGTCATGTCGGGTCGGCACTCCCGGTTGCCCATACCGCCCACCGCGCCCATTCATCTCCTGCGGCCGACGGCCGCTCACGTTTCGGTGCGATCACCGCCAACGCAACGCCGCGCCGCCCCGCACCCGCCACTGGACGCTTCCCGATGATGCAAGAGATGTTCGGCAACTCGTATCTGTTCGGCGCCAATGCGCCGTTCATCGAAGAACTCTACGACGCGTACCTGGAAGATCCCGCTTCGGTCGACGGCGCGTGGCGCCAGTATTTCGACGCGTTGCAGCGTTCGGGCAACGGACCCGATGTGTCGCATGAGCGCGTGCGAAACGAGTTCGCGGCGTTGGCGAAACGTAACCCGTATCTCAACGGCGCGGTCGCCGATCCGGCGAATCTGAGTGCAGACGAGGCACTGAAGCAGGTGTCGGTGCTGCAGTTGATCGGCGCCTACCGCTTCCTCGGTGTCCGGCATGCCGACATCGATCCGCTGAAGCGCCAGGAAAAGCCGTACATCCAGGAACTCGACCCGGCGTTCTACGGGCTCTCGGACGCGGACATGGATACCGTGTTCAACACCGGCTCGCTGGTCGGCCCGCAGCGCGCGACACTGCGTCAGATCCTGACCCATGTGCGCGAGACCTATTGCGGCTCGATCGGTTTCGAGTACATGTACATCTCCGATCCGGCGCAGAAGAAGTGGATCCAGCAGCGCTTCGAAAGCATCCACTCGAGGCCCGGCTACGACGCCGGGTTCAAACTGCATCTGCTCGAACGCCTGACCGCGGCCGAGACACTCGAGAAGTACCTGCACACGAAGTACGTCGGCCAGACGCGGTTCTCGCTCGAAGGCGGCGAGACGCTGATCCCCATGCTCGACGTCCTGCTGCAGCGCGCCGGCGGCCTCGGGGTCAAGGAAGCGGTGATCGGGATGGCGCACCGCGGCCGCCTGAACGTGCTCGTCAATACACTCGGCAAGATGCCGAAGGATCTGTTCGCCGAGTTCGAAGGCAAGATGGACGAGGCGATCCTCTACGGCGACGTGATCTACCACGACGGGTTCTCGAGCGACATCACGACCCCCGGCGGGCCGATGCATCTGGCGCTGGCGTTCAACCCCTCGCACCTCGAGATCGTCAATCCGGTGGTGACCGGCTCGGTGCGCGCGCGCCAGCACCGGCGCGGCGACAAGCAGGGGCGCGAGGTGATGCCGATCCTGATCCACGGCGACGCGTCGTATGCGGGGCAGGGGGTCGTGATGGAGACGCTCAACCTGTCGCAGACGCGGGGCTTCGGCACCGGCGGCACGATGCACCTGATCATCAACAACCAGATCGGCTTCACCGTGTCCGATCCGCGCGATTCGCGCTCGTCGCTGTACTGCAGCGACGTGTCGAAGATGGTCGAGGCGCCGATCTTCCATGTGAACGGCGACGATCCCGAAGCGGTCGCGCTGGTGACCGAGGCGGCGCTCGATTTCCGGATGGAGTTCCGCAAGGACGTCGTCGTCGACCTCGTGTGTTTCCGCCGGCCGGGTCATAACGAGCAGGACGAGCCGATGGTCACCCAGCCGTTGATGTACAAGGTGATCAGCAAGAAGGCGAGCACGCGCAAGCTCTACGCCGACAAGCTCGCTGCGGCAGGCATCGCCACCGAGAGCGGCGCGAGCGAATTGATCAGCACGTTCCGCACCGCGATGGACGGCGGCTATCATACGAACAAGACCGTGCTCGCCAACTTCAAGCCTCCGTATTCGCCCGACTGGGCGATGTTCAAGGGCACCAAGTGGAACGAGAACGACAACACGCAGATGCCCCTCGAGTCGCTGAAGGAACTCGGGCGTCTGGTGTCGAAGGTGCCCGACGATTTCAAGCTGCACCCCCGGGTGCAGAAGATCATGGAAGACCGTCGGCTGATGGCCGAGGGCAGCATCCCGCTCGACTGGGGCATGGCCGAGACGCTCGCCTATGCGAGCCTGCTCAAGGACGGTTTCGCGATCCGCCTTTCCGGCCAGGACACCGGACGCGGCACGTTCTTCCATCGGCACGCGGTGCTGCACGATCAGAACCGCGAGCGCTGGGATTCGGGCACCTATGTGCCGCTGTCGAACCTGTATGCGGGGCAGCCCGATTTCACGGTGATCGATTCGCTGCTGTCCGAGGAGGCGGTGCTCGGTTTCGAATACGGCTATTCGTCGACCGAGCCGAACGAACTGGTGGTCTGGGAGGCGCAGTATGGCGACTTCGTCAACGGCGCGCAGGTCGTGATCGATCAGTTCATCGCTTCGGGTGAGGTGAAGTGGGGCCGTATGTCCGGCCTCGTGATGATGCTGCCGCACGGCTACGAGGGCGCGGGGCCCGAGCATTCGTCGGGACGCATCGAACGCTTCCTGCAGCTCTGCGCCGACTACAACATGCAGGTGTGCTATCCGGCGACGCCGGTGCAGATGTTCTACCTGCTGCGTCGGCAGATGATCCGCCCGTTCCGCAAGCCGCTGATCATCTTCACTCCGAAGAGCATCCTGCGGCACAAGGAGTCGGTGTCCTCGCTGGAAGAGTTCGCACTCGACAAGTTCCGGCCGGTCAACGCCGAATGGGACGACGACATCGACCCGGCGAAGGCGCGACGCGTGGTGTTCTGCAGCGGCAAGGTGTTCTTCGATCTGCGCGCGGCTAGGCGCGAAGCCGGCATCAAGGATGTCGCGCTGGTTCGCATCGCTCAGCTCTATCCGTTTCCGCACGACGAATACAAGGAGCAGATCGACACCTACGCGTCGGCGAAGGAACTGGTCTGGTGCCAGGAAGAGCCGCGCAACCAGGGGGCGTGGTACTGGGTCCAGCATTACCTGCGTCGGCCGATGCGCAAGGCACAGAAACTGTTCTATGCCGGGCGGGTATCATCCGCGACCCCGGCGGTCGGCTACAAGAAGCTGCACGCGATCCAGCAGAAGGAACTGGTCACCGCCGCGATCACGCTGGGCGGAGGCGAGACCAAGGAATGAGTGTGCAAGGCCGGGCGCGCGGGGCGGCACTCACCTCTCACGCGGCCTCGAGATCGCCCGGGCGCGACGGCGCGACGTAAAACGCAACACAGAACGATAACAAGGTGAATCGATCATGTTGGTGGAAGTAAAGGTACCGATGCTGTCGGAGTCCATCGCCGAAGCGACGCTTCTGGCATGGCACAAGAAGCAGGGCGAATTCGTCAAACGCGACGAGAACCTGATCGATATCGAGACCGACAAGGTCGTGCTCGAGCTTCCGGCCCCCGATTCCGGCCTGCTGGTGAAGATCGTCAAGGGCGACGGCGCGAGCGTTGCGAGCGAAGAACTCATCGCGACTATAGATACTGAAGCGCAGGCTCCGGCGCAAACCGCCGCGCAATCCCCCGCAGCCGCGTTGCCTTCCAAGAGCGCGGCCAAGCCGGCTAAAGAACCGCCCGCAGGCGCGACCGTGATGCCAGCGGCGAAGAAAATCGCCGCGCAAAACCAGATCGATACCTCGGAAATTCGCGGCAGCGGCCGCGACGGCCGCATTACCAAGGGGGACGTTCTCGGGGCGATACAACCCGTAAAGGAGCCTGCAGGCGCACCCGTCCAAGCCGCGGCGCCGGCGCCGTCGCGGGGCCCGGCTCCGGCAGTAGCGCTGAGCGCAATGGGCGAACGTCATGAGCAACGGGTGCCGATGTCGCGCCTG
>JACMMK010000112.1 GCA_014379045.1 Burkholderiales bacterium | reverse complement strand
GGACGCGCTTCACCGGCTGCGGACGGGGACACGGCACGGCACCCGGACAGACCGGACGATCAGGCGGCGCGACGCCCGCCGGCCGCGGTCACTTGACCGCGCGCTGATCGCGCACTGGCAGGAACGAGCGATTGAAGATCTCCGCCTGTGTCGGCGCGCGCGGCAGACCTGCCGCCTCGACCTGCTGCGCGATACCGCGCCCGAAGCGATCGTCGAGCACATCGCCCAGGCCGATCTTCGTCACCTCCGGCGAGAGGACGTCGTTCTTGATCGCCGCCAGCAGACGCTCGCGCTGATTGTCGCGGTTGAGCAGCGCGTCGCGCTTCATCACCGCGTCGATCCCGGCTTCGGGATTGGCGAGCACGTCCTGCACCCCGCGCGTCAGTGCGCGCAGGAAGCCGCGCACCGCTTCGGGCTGTTCCTTGACGAACTTCTGCGTGAACAGGATCGAGTTGCCATAGCCGGCAACGCCCATGTCGCCGTAGCGGAAAATGGTCAAGTCCTTGTCGGGGTTCAGACCCACCGCCATCGCCGCGAACCAGATCGTGTTGATGAAGCCCGCCACCGCATCGACTTCCTTCTTCTGCAGCATCGGTTCGCGCAGGTTCGGCGCCATGTTGGTGATCTTGATCTTCGTGGCGTCGATGCCGTTGGCCTTGGCGAATACCGGCAGCAGCCCGAGTGCGGCGTCGCCCGCAGGCGCACCGAGCGAGCGACCTTCGAGGTCGCGCGGGGTCTTGATGCCCGACGAGGTAAGGGTCGCGATCACGAACGGCGCGCGGTTGTAGAGCATGTAGACGGCGACCGGCTGCTCGCCCGGCTTCTGCGCCGCGAGCCGGATCAATGCATTGGTGTCGCCGAACCCGCCATCGTAGACGCCACTGGCGACCGAGTTCACCGCGACGCCGGAGCCCTTGCCCTGATCGAACGTGACATCGAGGCCTTCTTTCGCGAAGTATCCGCGATCCTGTGCGAGCAGGAAGAACGCGTGCGGCCCCTGCCACACCCAGTCGAGCTGAAAGCGGATCGGTACCTTGCCCTGCGCGAACGCCCCCGGCGCGACGACAACCGCCGCGAACAGCACGGCTGCGACTGCGAGAACTTGCCGCTTGCTTGCATGCATGTCTACTTTCTCCTCGATTGAACCGAAAACCGTTGAACGTTCAGTGAGTCTGCAACGCCAGATCGCCCTTGCGCTGCGCCCAACCGGCGAAGCGCGTCTCGAGCAACGCGAACACGCCGTACAGAATGACGCCCATCACCGCGAGCAGCAACAGCGCGCCGAATGCGAGCGCCGTCTCGTAGTTTGCGCTCGCGACCATCATCACGTTGCCGATGCCCTTGTTCGCGGCCACGGTTTCCGACAGCACGGTGCCGACGAAGGCGAGCGTCACCGAGATCTTGAGCGAGGCGAAGAAGTACGGCATCGCGCGTGGCAGCCCGACCCTGAACAGGATGTCGCGCTTCTTCGCGCCGAGCGCGCGCAGCACATCTTCCAGTTCCGGCTCGGTAGTCGCCAGACCGGTCGCCACGTTGACGACGATCGGAAAGAACGAGATCACCAGCGAGGTAAGGATCGCCGGTACCGTGCCGACACCGAACCAGAGCACGAAGATCGGTACCACCGCCACCTTGGGGATGCTCGAGAAGCCGACCAGCACCGGATAGAACGCTTCGTAGGCGATCCGCGACGACCCGATCAACGCCCCCAGCAACACGCCGACGACGATCGCACCGGCGAAGCCCACCAGCGTCGTGTACAGCGTCTGCACGGCATGCGGCCAGATCAGCGGAAACCTGGTGACCAGTTCGTAGATCACCGCGCTCGGTCTGGGCAGAATCACCGACTTGATACCCGTCCACAGCACGAGCAGTTCCCACAGCACGAAGATGATCACGACGAAGGCGATCGGGAACAGCTTGATCAGGTAACGGTTGGCGGGCATCGATCGGCGGGCGCATCAGGCCGCGCGCAGGCCTTCGGTACGGGCGTCGCCGATCTTCGTGCGCAGCCGGTGCACGAGCTCGACGAAGGCGGGTTCGTACATCACGTCGAGGCGGCGCGGGCGCGCGAACGACACGTCCTCGCGATGGACGATGCGCCCGGGCCGCGCGCACATCACGTAGACGGTTTCGGAGAGCAGCACGGATTCGGCCAGGTCGTGGGTGATCAGCATCACCGTTGGTCGTCGTGCGAGCCACAGTTCCTGCAGCACCGCCCAGAGTTCCTCGCGCGTGAACGCATCGAGGGCGCCGAACGGTTCGTCGAGCAGCAGCAGCGCCGGCTCGTGGATCAGGGCCCGGCACAGCGACGCACGCTGCAGCATGCCGCCCGAGAGCTGCCACGGCTTCCTGTCGCCGAATCCCTTCAGCCCCACCACCTCGAGCAGCGCCTCGGCCTTCGCGACATATTCGTCGCGCTTCGCGCGAAACGAGCTGCGGTACGGTTCGACGATGCGCAGCGGCAGCATCACGTTGTCGAGCACGCTGTACCACGGCAGCGGCGTCGGGTTCTGGAACGCCATGCCGACAAACCCCAGCGGCCCCGTCACCGCCTTGCCCCCGACCGTCACCTTCCCGCTCGATGCGCGCACCAGCCCGGACGCCATCTTCAGCAACGTGGACTTGCCGCAACCCGAAGGGCCGACGATCGACACGAACCCGCCCTTCGGGATGTCGAGCGTCGCACCGGCGACGGCGAGTGTGCCGTCCCGACCCCCGTAGCGCAGGCTCACCTCGTCGAAACGGATGAAGGGTTCGCTCATCGCCGGCGCCGCGCGCTATCGACCGGACGCGTCGAGCATCATGCTCACATGCGCGGACACGATGCGCCATCCCTCGGCGGTGCGCAGCCAGGTCTGGCTCTGACGCCCGAGTTTCTCGCTCGACGGCCGGCGGAACTCGGTGTTGGCCACGGCGAAGTCGCGACCGTAGGTGGTGATCCGGGTGTTCTGCAACGTGCGCTCCAATCCGCGCGGCGCGCGCCCGGCACGAAACGCCTGGATCTCGCGATAGCTGGACAGATTCTCGGTCGCGCCGTAGCGCAGTGTCGTCGGATCGTTCCAGAACAGCTCGTCGAGCACCTCGACCTTGTTGTGGACCAGCGCGTCTTCGTAACGCGCGAACGCGGCGGTCACCTCTGCGACCACGTCGGGGATGTTGGTGTCGTGAATCATGTCGTCCCGCCTCCAGTGTCGATCATGTCGATGCTGCTCGCCCGGGCGCACCGTCGTCGTGCCCGTCGTTCTGCGCGAACGGCGTGGCGATCGGTGCGGCAGCGACGCCGAGCCGTTCCAGATGCGCCGCCACGCGAAGGCACAGGTCCTCGCGCCACGGTGCGGCGATCACCTGCACGCCGATCGGCAGGGATTCACCCTGCGTCTCGCGTGCCACCGGCACCGCGACCACCGGCCACCCGAGAAACGAAATTGGCTGGGTGTACAGGCCCAGGTTGGGTCGTGCGAGCAGCGTCTCGCCTTCGAGTGTGATCCATTCGGTGCCGATCAGCGGCGCGGATACCGGCGTCGCGGGCGCGATGATCACGTCGCAACGCTCGAATACACGGATCGCCCGCTCGCGCACGAACCGGCGTACTCGGTCTGCCTGCCAGAGCCAGTGCGCCGGCGCGAGCGAGCCCGCGAGCAACCGGTCACGGATCATCGGATCGAAGTCGTCGGCGCGCTGCTTCAGATCGGGGAGGTGCAACAGTCCGCCTTCGATCGCGGTCATCACGAAAGCGACCGCGCGGCCGCGCCCCGCTTCGGCGATGTCGACGCGTTGCGTCGCGCCCAGCGCGCGCGCGACGGTGGCGACTGCACTGCGTGCCTCTTC
>JACMMK010000111.1 GCA_014379045.1 Burkholderiales bacterium | reverse complement strand
GCAGCTGGGGCGGTGGCGGGGGCGGCTTCGGGGGCGGTGGTGCCTCGGGTCGCTGGTAGCCGGATCTTGCGGAGCAGATCATGAGCATCGCGCGCAGCGTTCGCCACCTGTTCACGACCCCCGGATCGGTTCGTCGCCACTTCGCGGCGGCGACGCTCGATCGCATCGAACGGGCGATCGCGACCACGGAAGCGACGCACACCGGGCAGATCCGTTTCGCGATCGAAGGCGCGCTGGATGGGCGCGCGCTATGGACGGACCAGAGTGCTGCCGCGCGTGCGATCGAAGTCTTCAGCCAGCTTCGCGTCTGGGACACCGAGCACAACAACGGTGTGCTGATCTACCTGCTCTGGGCCGACCACGATGTCGAGATCGTCGCCGATCGTGGCGTGCATGCCCGGGTCGGGCGTGAGGGGTGGGAGGCGGTGTGTCGCGACATGGAAACGGCGTTCCGCGCAGGACGTTTCGAGGAAGGCGCACTCGCCGGCGTCGCCGCGGTCGGCCGGTTGATCGGCGCGCACTACCCGGGCGATGGCGCGCACAGCAACGAGCTGCCGGATCGGCCCGTCGTCCTCTGAATCATCGACGTGCGGCGAGCGCCGACGCGATGCGGCGGCGAACCTTCAGTCCCCCACCGGCGTCACCGTCCCCTTCGGCGCGCCGACGATCCGCCTGCGCAGAAAGCGCACGGTGAGCGCCACCGCGAGCGCGACTACCGGGATCGCGATGCCGGTGGCGAGTTCGGCGTTTATCCGCATACCGGCGGCCTGCAAGCCCTTCGCCAGATAGCCGAACAGCCCGATCAGGTAATAGCTGATCGCGACCACGGACAAGCCTTCGACCGTCTGCTGCAACCGAAGCTGCAATTGCGCACGGCGGTTCATCGAGGCGAGCAGTGCCTGATTCTGCTTTTCGCGCGCGATGCTGACCCGTGTCGAGAGCAGCGCACTTGCACGCGCCACGCGTTCGGAGAGTTCCTGCAGCCGGCGCGACAGCGACGCGCACGTGGCCATCGCAGGTGACAGGCGGCGCGCCATGAACTCGTCGATCGTCTGCAGACCCTGCATCCGCCGCTCGCGCAGTTCGGCGATGCGCGCGCGCACCAGATCGTGATAGGCGCGACTCGCGCCGAAACGATACTGGCTCGACGCGAGCGCGCTCTCGACCTGCGCGGCGAGCCGGGTGAGTTCGTTCAACAGCGTCTCGTCGCCGCGATCTTCGCGTGCCATCTCCTCGGTGAGCGCGGCGAGCGAGCGCTCGATCTCGACCACCCGCGGCGACTCGCGACGCACGATCGGCAACGACAGCAGCGCGAGCACGCGGTAGGCCTCGATCTCGAACAGACGCTGCAACATCCGTCCCGCCTGGTACGCGGTGAATTCCCGATCGAAGATCAGGAAGCGAACGAAGCCGTCGTGCTGGATCTTGAAGTCGGTGAACGCGAGCCCGGCGCCGTCACCGATCTCTGCGCCGACGATCGCCGCCGCGCCGAAATACTCCTGGAGCAGCGCCGGGTCGGTAGCGTTTCGTGGCGCCGCGACGACCTGTGCATGCGCGGCGACGATCACCCGGCCGGGTATCGCCTCCAGCCATTCGGGTGGCAGAAAATCGATCGCCGGGTCGCCGAAGGCGCGCGTGGGCTTGCCCGGTACCAGCACGATGTAGGTCGAGAACTCCCCGTGGCGTTCCCACTTCAGCTGAACCTCGCCGAACGGCACGCTGAACTGGTTCAGATCTTCCCCGGGCGGTGCGCACGCGAAGCGTTCGCACAATGCCCTCAGATGTGCGCGTTCCCGATCGCGTTCCGCGATCTCGAGCTGGATCGCCAGATACGACGCACGCACCGGCGTGTCGAGCGGCTCATACGGCCGCGCATGAACTTCATTGGCCGCCAGGAAGCGGTCGGGGAGATCCGGGGGAAGGCGAGTCATGCGCGAACGTTAGCAAGAAGCCGACCACATTCGCGCGCCGACGGGCGCGCCCCCGCGCCGATGACGCGGATCGCGTTAAGCGTTGCGCATGCGCCGACGCGATGCGCAGCCAAGCACCCCGAGACCGGACAGGACCAGCAGCAGCGTTCCCGGCACTGGAACCGCCGCGAGTTGCACGTTGATGTTGTCGACCATCGCGATATTGGGGGACGTCGTGCTGATCGCCGTGGAGGGAGATTCGGCAGCGACTTCGCCGCCGAAAAACGCGATCGAATCGAACAACCCGAACTGTTCCTGCCAGCCCGCGTACTGGCGCGTCGTGTCGACCAGCAGATTGCCGGTCAAGGTGTCGGAGATGCGCGAGCGGGCAATGCCGTTCACTGCGTCGAAATCGAAGTTGACCGAGTACCAGGTATTGAGCATGGCGGGCAGCCCCAGATCGAAATCATCGATCGGCCCACCGCTGTTCGCGATCAGGTAAAGGCGCCATCCCTGGGTCAGGCTGCTCGCATACACACCGACCTGCGGAGTGCTCGAGAAGTTCTGCACGCCGGCGCGGGCGAAGGTCAGTTGCATCGACCAATCGGTGGCAGGTCCCGCCGCGAGCGCGTTGGTGTTCGCGTACTGCAGCGTGCGCAGGTCAGCGGACAGTGAATAAACGTTGCTGACCGGGACCGCGGTATAGATTCCCTTGGCCACGCCCAGGCTATTGGACGTCTGCAACGCCTGCGTCGGCGCGCCGAAAGCATTCGTCGTGGTGACCACGACCGACGAGGGCGTCGGTGCGTTCACGCCGGGCGGAGGCAATGGAACGACCGGGGCCACGTCGAGCCACAGCGGCGACGGCGTGCTGCCGACCGCGTAGCTCTCGAAGTTGTCGGTG
>JACMMK010000007.1 GCA_014379045.1 Burkholderiales bacterium | reverse complement strand
GCCGGCGTGGCCGGCATCTTCATGGAAACGCACCCGCGTCCCGACGAGGCGCTCTCCGACGGACCCAATGCGTGGCCGCTCGCACTGATGCCCGAACTGCTCGAGACCCTGATCGCGCTCGATGCACAGGTCAAGGCGCGCCCGCTTGCCGAGAGCCGTGTGGCGAGGTAACCATCCACGTACGATACGCGCAGGCTCACGCGGCCAACAGGTGCAGCATTCGCCTGTCTCGCGTTACCTGGCCGGCGGTTGTCGTCGTGCCGTAACGTGCATCGTGCAGGTTGTCGAGTCTCCGGCCGAGTGTGACGCGCAGGTCCTTTGGCGCACCGCTTCGGCGTTCCGAATTCCGACACAGCTGAAAGAAGAATGATGAGTGCAATCGTAGATGTGGTCGCGCGCGAGATTCTCGACTCGCGCGGCAATCCGACGGTCGAGGCCGATGTGTTGCTCGAGTCGGGCGTGATGGGTCGCGCCGCGGTGCCCTCCGGCGCCTCGACCGGCGCGAAGGAAGCGATCGAACTGCGGGACGGCGACGCCGCGCGTTATGGCGGCAAAGGGGTGCTCAAGGCGGTCGAACACGTCAATACCGAGATCTGCGAGGCGATCATCGGGCTCGATGCGGTCGAGCAGGCGTTCATCGATCGCGCGCTGATCGAGCTCGACGGCAGCGACAACAAGGCCCGGCTCGGTGCGAACGCGTTGCTCGCGGTGTCGATGGCGGTGGCGCGTGCCGCGGCCGAGGAGTCCGGCTTGCCGCTGTATCGTTATCTCGGCGGTGCCGGGCCGATGCGCCTGCCGGTGCCGATGATGAACGTGATCAACGGCGGCGCGCATGCCAACAACAATCTGGACATGCAGGAATTCATGATCGTGCCGGTGGGCGCGCCGACGTTCGCCGAGGCGTTGCGCTATGGGGCCGAAGTGTTCCAGACCCTCAAGAAGCTGATCGATGCGCGCGGCCTGTCCACCGGCGTGGGTGACGAGGGCGGGTTCGCGCCCGACCTGCCCAACAACGAGGCGGCGATCGAACTGGTGCTCGAGGCGATCGAGCGCGCCGGCTATCGCGCTGGCGAGGACATCTCGCTCGCGCTCGACTGCGCGAGTTCCGAGTTCCACGAAGGCGGCAAGTACCGGCTCGCATCGGAGCGCGCGGTGCTCTCGGCAGGCGAGTTCGTCGACTACCTCGGGCGTTGGGTCGAGAAGTATCCGATCCTCAGCATCGAGGACGGCATGGCGGAGGACGACTGGGACGGGTGGAAGCTGCTCACCGACCGCCTCGGCAGCCGCGTGCAGCTGGTCGGCGATGACCTGTTCGTGACCAACACACGTGTGTTGCAGCAGGGCATCGAGGCCGGCGTCGCGAACGCGATCCTGATCAAGGTCAACCAGATCGGTACGCTGACCGAGACGCTCGAGGCAGTCGATCTCGCGCGCCGACACGCCTATGCTTCGGTCATCTCGCACCGCTCAGGCGAAACCGAGGACACCACGATCGCCGACATCTCGGTCGCGACCAACGCGCTGCAGATCAAGACCGGATCGCTGTCGCGTTCCGATCGAATCGCCAAGTACAACCAGCTGCTGCGGATTC
>JACMMK010000110.1 GCA_014379045.1 Burkholderiales bacterium | reverse complement strand
TGGCGCACGGGCGACTTCGCGCTGGTGCTCACGGACCTGCACATGCCCGAGATGGACGGTTATGCGCTCACCGCCGCGATCCGCGCCGAAGAGCGGTCGACACACCGCACGCCGATCATAGCGCTGACCGCGAACGCCTTGCGCGACGAAGAATTGCGTTGCCGCGCGGTCGGCATGGACGCCTACCTGACGAAACCGATTCGCCTGCCGCAGTTGAAGGCCGCACTCGAATCGTGGCTGGTGCCCGCGCAGGGCCCGACCGTCCCCGACGACGACGCCACCGCTGCGCTCGACGGCGCACCGGTTGACCTGAACGTGCTGGTGGCGCTGGTGGGTGACGACCCGGTCGTGATCGGCGAAGTACTGCAGGCCTTTCGCAAGAGCGCCACGCAGTCGAGCGGCGCGATCCGTCAAGGCATCGAAGCAGGGTCGGCGCAGACCGTCGCCGATGCTTCACACAAATTGAAGTCTGGCGCGCGCTCGATCGGCGCACATAGGCTCGGCACGATCTGCGCCGAGATCGAACACACGGCCGAGACAGGTCGGGCCGGGTCGCTGGGGACGTTGCTGCAGCGCTTCGACAGTGAACTCGCGGCAGTCGATCGCTTTCTGGATTCGAGACCGCGTTGACCAGCCGTGCCGCACCCTGCGAAGACCGACCGCTCGGCCCTCTGAGCCGCGTCGGCGAAGATCGGGAAGCTGGTTGTCCGGACGCTGCCGGTCGCAACCAGGACCTCGCGGGGACGCCACCCCTCGCGACATCGCCTGGCGCATCTGCGCGCGCCACGGCGCGCGCCGACGAAGCGGCAACGGTGCACCCCAGCATCCTTCTGCTCGACGATGACCCCTTCATGCTGCGCATGCATTGCGAGATGCTTCACAGCATGGGGTATCCGGTGGTCGTGCAGGTCGGCAGTGGCGTGGCTGCGCTCGAACTGCTGCAGCGCGCGCCCGAAGCGCACGACGTGATCGTCTGCGACCTCAACATGCCGGGCATGGACGGCATCGAATTCCTGCAGATCGTCAACAAGAGCAAATATTGCGGCAAAGTCATCCTGTTGAGCGGTGAAGGCCTGCGCATCCTCCATACCGTGCAGAAGCTGCTCGAGGGCGGGCGACTGATCGTGCTGGGTGCGCTTCAGAAGCCACCCCAACGTGCCGCGCTGCGCGCGCTGCTGGAGCGATGGCAGCCGCAAGCGCCGTCCGCCCCGGTCAAGCCGGCGCTGTCGTTCTCGCCGCAGGAGCTGCGTGCCGCCACGCGCCACCGGCAATGGGTGCTGCACTACCAGCCCAAAGTCGAGGTGCGTACCGGCGAGCTTGCCGGCATGGAGGCTCTCATCCGTTGGCAGCATCCGGTGTACGGACTGATCTATCCCGACGCCTTCATCGGTGCCGCAGAGGATTGCGGGGCGATCGACGAGGTAACGCAGTGGGTGTTGTTCGAAGCATTGGCTCAGCTCGTGCGTTGGCGCGAGCAGGGGCTGAGCATCCAGATGGCCGTAAACGTGTCGATGGAGAATCTGCGCGCGCCCGATTTCGCAACGCGCGTGGTCGCGCTCGCGCGCGCGAGCGGCGCCTCCCCGCAGAATGTCACACTCGAAGTCACCGAGAGCCGGCTGATGTCGACGTCTTCGGCGCCGCTCGAGAGCCTGGTTCGTCTGCGCCTGCATCGCTTCGGTCTGTCCATCGACGATTTCGGCACCGGCCATTCGTCGCTCGCGCAATTGCGCGATGTGCCGTTCACCGAACTGAAGGTCGACCGGGGTTTCGTGCAGGGAGCGCGTCATAACCAGATCATCCGGCCGATCCTCGAGGGCAGTCTGGGCATCGCCAAGCGCCTGGGCATGACGCTCGTCGCCGAGGGCGTCGAGACCGAGGACGACTGGCATCTGCTGCGCGAAATCGATTGCGATCTGGCACAGGGGTACTTCATCGGCCGTCCGATGCCGGTGAATCAGATTGGACAGTGGATCGAGAGTTGGCGCGCGCGTCGCCCGGGCCTGATCGGACCGTCGCGATGAGCACGACTCCGAACGCGACGCGCGTGCTGATCGCAACCGACAACTCGGACGATGCGAATCAGATCGTGCATCAGCTCGAGGGCGAGTTCAAAACTGTACGCGCATCGACCTTGGCCGAACGCGCGGTGCAGGACTTCGAAGAATTCAAGCCCGACGTGCTCGTGCTCGCATTCGACCAGCTCGACAAGGCCCAACGTTATTACCTGGGGCTGTACCGTCTCGGCGCATCGCTGCAACTTAACCTTCACCGCACGGTCATTCTCTGTAGCAAGGACGAAGTACAGGGGGTATTCGACCTCTGCAAGAAGGCATACTTCGACGACTATGTGCTGTACTGGCCACTGGCCTACGACGGGACGCGGCTCGCAATGAGCATCTGGCTCGCCGGCCGGCAGGTGGCGGCGATGCGGTCCAATCTCCCCCGTCCCGCAGAACTGCTCGCGCATGCCCGGCATCTTGGCGATCTCGATAAAGCGCTGGCGCGCGAGTACGTCGATGGCGCGCGGCGCAGCAACGTCGCGCAGTCGTCGATGCTGGAGGTCGAGCGTGACATGACCGGCGCCCTCGATGAATTCTCGGAGCGCCTCGTCGATCGGCCATCGGCCGGTTCCGATGGCACTGCTGCGCAGGCACTCGCCCGCGAGTTCGATCAGCTCAAGCATCAACAGCTCGCCCAGGCGCAGCGGATGAAAGCCGAGTGCGTCGAGCCGATAAGCAAGTGGTCGAGCGGGCTCAGAGAGCGCATCGAACCCGCGCTGGAGCCCGCTCGTGCTTTTGCCGAGCGCGCGCGCAGGGTGCGCCCGATCGTGCTGGTGATCGACGACGATGCACTCGCGCAGCAACTGGTCGGGCGCGCGCTCGATCGTGAAGCCTATGAAGTGTTGGTCGCCGAAGACGGCGCCACGGCCGCCGGGATGATGCGACACACGCGCCCCGACGTCATCCTGATGGACATCCGGCTGCCGGGCGTGGACGGCGTGTCGCTGACCCGACAACTCAAGGCAACCCAGGCGACAGCCGACATTCCGATCATCATGATGACCGGTGACGCGCGACGCGAGACGTTGGCAGACAGCATGAAATCCGGTGCGGCTGCATTCGTCGTGAAGCCGTTCACGCGCGAGGGGCTGACATCGAAGCTCGCGCAGGTTCTGAAACGATAGAAATCCAGCGACCGCCCTGACTACTCCGGCGTGATGCCTGCCTGCCGGATCACCTTCGCCCAAGTCGCCACCTCGCTCTGGATCAGCCGGCCGAATTCGGCCGGGGTACCGGGCGCCGGATCGGCACCGTCGGCGGCGAGTCGCCCGCGCAGATCCGGCGC